>JAKADF010000063.1 GCA_021820805.1 Bacillota bacterium | reverse complement strand
TTCGACGGTATCGTCGTCATGAGTTTGTTCCTCCCTATGCATTGCCGCAAGGCACGAGCGTACCATCCCGGCCACAACCGTAATAAGCTCGTCCAAGCTTTGCGCGTCGTTTCCTACTAATGCGGCTAATGCTGAACTAGACACAGACATCTCCTCCGACCAGGCCGACGAACTATCCGTTATCTCGGCGTCGAAGTAGTTCTAGATTGAGTTCAGTCAGCTCCGAGAGAATATCCTGTGCGACCTCATAATTTTGAAGCCCGGTTCGTACCCATTGCTCCCAGGCTGTAGGAACGTAATCCATCTGCGTTTTACCATGGTAAAAAGACGACAAGTACAGGCTTACATGACCAACGCCGGTAGCGCAGTGACAGGTTGGCTTACCACACTTCACATGTCGAGTGATCAGGGATCCGCGAAGAATGTGGTCTAGTGGTGGCAACGCCTCTAACAGTTGAAGCTTCCGATTTTTGAGTTCCTGAGAAGGAACAGATTTCAATCTTCTAGGTGACTTATTCTTATCAGTAGTATTCATAATAAGAAATTACCTCCTTGATTTGGAATTGTCAATTAAATTCGTTGTTGAGATAGAGGAATTATCTAAAATCCGAAGCAGCTCAACTAATTCTCTTAAGTCCAATGCGTTGAACGGGGTGGCAGTTTTACAATCTTTGTGCCGATATCGATCTGTCCAGGATTCTGGAACACAAATGACCGTGGAATCCGTCTTAAGAGAGTACAAAGGAATCCCATTTACGTGCTTCACTTTAAGCAGGGTAAAGGTTTTCCCGTGTAGAGGATGAAATGGGTGGGTGATGGTTACAGATTCCGAAAGAGGATTGAGTTGAGGTGCATTTGGCACTGACCGTCCCTGTAATTCGAGATCGGCTGGTTCAAATGGCTGCCAAGATGATATTAGAATCGGTATTTGAAGCAGACTTCCGAGATTGTTCGTTTGGATTCCGGCCTAAGCGCAGTGCCAAGGGAGCTATGCAGAAAATACAGTACGTAGTGAACCACAGCAAGGTGTACTGGGTCGTGGACGTTGACATAACTGGGTAAGTTGCTGTCCACGGGCGATTCTGTACAGAAAGTGGCATCAGTAACTAGGCTTTCTGAAATAGAGGTCGAAGCAATCAAAAAGCAACTAAACTAGCATACAGTAACCACCGCTCGCTACGTCAAAAGTTGGGCGGCCTTTGTTTTTTCTTGCCTATGACGCACAGGGGGTTTTGCCTTTCTCCAGTTCCGCCACTTCAACCTTTAGCTCCGAATCTCTACTTGCAATTCGACGAATGCATTCCAGAGTCCATCAATTAGTTCCATGTACTTACGCTCCGTTTCCAGCACAGCTTTCATGCGGTCCGAATCCAACCTGTATTACAGGAATTAATGTAAACGGTTAAAGCATTCTGGCCACACATGATAGATTTTATTTGTGTTCGGATTAAATATTCTCACAATTTTGATTTAAAATTCTTTCTTACTACGAAAACTACAATACTCGCGATATAATATTAGAAAGTTCAGGGTTAAGGCAGGTGTGATTTACAAATGAAGGATAAGTGTAAACTCCAAACTGCTTGGGAAAGGTTTGTTTCTGACAAAGTGTTAGATCCCGAATTGAACCCGATTATTGCTAAGTCCTGGATTAGGTCGCATTCGTATGGTGTAGACCCGAATAAGCGCCAGGGTGCAGAGCCGTTAAAATCAAGTGAGTTAAATGAACGTTTAGGCAAGAATAAAGAGCTTGTAACCTCATCATTACCGCTCATGGACCAACTCTATAGTTTTGTACGTTCTTCAGATTTTATGGTAACGTTATGCGACCCGGATGGATATTTGCTAAAAGTGATTGGCGATGAAGAACCATTACGAAGTGCATCGAAAATTTTATTTGTCGAAGGAGCAAACTGGAGCGAGGAAGCTGTAGGAACAAATGCAATTGGCACATGTTTGAAAATCAACCGTCCAATTCAGATTTTTGCTTCTGAACATTACTCGAAGGCGTGCCAGAACTGGACATGTTCAGCATCACCCATACATGGTACGAAAGGCGAAATCATCGGCGTTTTAAATATGTCTGGCCCTTTTGAAAAGGTTCACCCTCATACACTTGGTATGGTCGTTTCAACTGTTACGGCTATCGAAAATAAAATACATATGAATGAAAAAAACCGTAAGAACAGAACAATGCAGCGTTATTTAGAAGCAACTATGAATGCACTGAGTGAAAGCGTTATCATCATTGGATGTAACAATGAGATTATTATGGCCAATCAGATATTCCTAGATTTCGTGGGTTTGCCGTTAAATGAAGTTATCCGCCGCCCGCTTCTATCCGTCTGTGGAAGTGAAATTTTTAATATTTCTCGTGACAATACGGAAGTTGTAGATAGGGAAATAGATTTAAGATTATCGTCAAATGCGGAAAGGATACACGTATTACTTAATATGAGGCCAATTTTTGATGCTTCAGGAACTGCTATTGGGTCGCTTGTGACGTTAAAAGAAATGAGCAAGGTACGGCAATTTATCAACAAAATGACTGGCAGTCAAGCGAAGGTAACTTTCTCAGATATCGTCGGAAAAAGCCCAGCATTTCTAGACAGCCTTAAGGAAGCGAAGCTAGCTGCAGAAAGCGATGCTACTGTTTTACTGACAGGTGAAAGCGGAACGGGCAAAGACTTGTTTGCACAAGCCATTCATATGGGGAGCCTAAGACGGGGCAGACCATTTATTGCAATCAATTGTGGTGCAATTCCACGGGACTTATTAGGCAGTGAACTTTTTGGCTATGTGGAAGGTGCATTTACTGGTGCCAAAAAGGGCGGGAATGCCGGAAAATTCGAACTTGCAGATGGCGGAACTCTATTTCTTGATGAGGTAGGAGAAATGTCACTTGAAATGCAGGTTCACTTGCTGCGTGTTTTACAAAGCAAAGAGGTTATTCGTATTGGCGGTGATAAAGTTGTACCAATTGATGTTCGAATCATTGCAGCAACAAATAAAGACCTTAAGCAAGAGGTGGAGAAAGGGAATTTTCGTACAGATTTGTTTTATAGGTTAAATGTTATGCCGATTCGTATTCCTAGCTTGCGAGAGCGCAAAAGTGACATTCCTTTGTTAGCAAAAAAATTTACCCGAGAACTTAGTCATCGCATGCACCGTACTGTAATGGAAGTCTCTTCAGAATTTATGTCCAATTTAGAGGAGTGGCATTGGCCGGGAAACGTCAGGGAATTGCAGAATGTACTTGAACGGGCAATTTTACGTACGAACGGAGCAGTATTAACATCTGAATATTTACCCGTAGAGTTGAAAAAGAGAGTTACGTTATTCAGTAGCAAAAGTGTTCTGCGACTAAGTGAGCAAGTAAAAAAACGAACCCTAATTCAAAGTATTGAGGAATGCAATGGAAACTATAAAGCTGCTGCAAAATATCTAGGTATATCGAGAAGTACGCTCTACCGCCAGCTTGAGAAATACGGGTTAAAATGACCGACACAAAATGTGTCCCATAGTGTCCCAAGTGTCCCGCTTATATGAAGCCCGTGTCCCGTTATGGGACACGGGCTTTTGTTAAAATTGCGAGTTTATCAATAACGGAATAATGGCACAAAAATTGCTCTTATTTCATTTGCAGTTGAGGTTGTGGCGAATTTGTTTCGACACAGGATGAAAAGGAGGAATTAAGTGTGTCTATTCCGGTTGAGAAATTGAAATGGATGTACGAAAACATGGTGAAAATCCGCTATTTCGAAGAGACGATAGCCTCAGTATACGCAGAAGGGAAAAACCCAGTTTTCAATATTGGAAGTGGAACAATTCCTGGAGAAATGCATTTGTCTGCAGGTCAGGAACCGACAGCAGTTGGAATTTGCGCACATTTACGCCCTGAAGATACAGTCACAGCAACGCATCGTCCTCACCACCAAGCCATTGCGAAGGGTGTAAACCTAAGGCGAATGACGGCAGAAATATTCGGAAAAGAGACAGGGCTTGGCAAGGGGAAGGGCGGACATATGCATTTGTTCGATCCCAATGTCAAATTCTCATGCGGCGGCATCGTTGCAGCAGGCGTTCCTCATGCAGTTGGCGCTGCGCTTGCAACAAAAATGAACGGCAAGGACTGGGTCGCAGTTGCATTTATAGGTGAAGGCGCGGCAAACTCAGGGACATTCCATGAATCTCTTAATCTCGCAGCTCTGTGGAAGCTGCCGCTTATTCTCGTTGTGGAAGATAACACTTACGGTATTTCAGTTCCGAAATCTGCTTCAACTTCTATCCAGTCCAATGTAGACCGTGCCGGCGCATATGGAATCAGAGGTGTCTATGTGAATGACAACGACCCTATTGAAATGTACCGGGTTTCTGAAGAAGCTGTTTCACGTGCAAGACAAGGTGAGGGTCCAACTCTTATCGAGATTGAAACCTATCGTTATCTTGGACATTTTCAGGGTGATCCAGAGGTGTATCGAGATAAAGAGGAAGTTCCGGAGTTGCGTCATCGTGATCCAATAGAAAGATTAAAAGTTCTTTTGCAAAATGAAAATCTTGCCACAACGGATGAAATTGCGGCACTGGAAGTACGCGCCCGCGACACAGTGGATGATGCAATTACATTTGCCAGGAACAGCCCATACCCAAGTCCCCGGGCTGCACTTGAAGACGTGTTTGAACCATCAAAAGTTGAAGCAGAAGCTGCAATCGAGCAGTAATCATTTGACTTGAGAGAGGAGATTCATAATGAGCACTATCACAAAGAGAATTTTAACTGGGAGTAAGTCTGTCGCAGAAGCAATTTCACAAGAGATGGACAGGGATAACCGTGTTTTTGTTCTCGGTGAAGATGTTGCAGTGTATGGCGGGATTTTTGGCGCAACAGAGGGGCTGTTAAAAAAGTTTGGTCCGGAGCGGGTTCGCGATACTCCAATTTCAGAAACTGGTTTTATTGGAGCTGCAATTGGTGCAGCAGCTGAAGGAATGCGGCCAATCGTAGAACTTATGTTTGTTGACTTTTTTGGAGTTTGTATGGATCAAATTTATAACCACATGGCCAAGATTCATTACATGTCAGGTGGAAATGTGAAACTGCCGATGGTTTTAATGACGGGGGTTGGCGGCGGTTACAGCGATGGTGCGCAGCACTCTCAAACTTTGTATGCCACATTTGCACACTTGCCTGGTATGAAGGTCGTAGCGCCTTCTACTCCTTATGACTTAAAAGGAATGATGACTGCAGCAATCCGCGACGATAATCCGGTAGTATTCATGTTTCATAAATCACTGCAGGGGCTTGGCTGGATGGATCAAATTGACGCATCTGTCGGTAACGTCCCTGAAGAGGCATACATCGTGCCGCTTGATAAAGCTAAGGTGGTTCGTGAAGGAACAGACGTCACAATTGTTGGGATTCAAATGATGACACACGCGGCTCTGGAAGCTGCAAAACGGTTGGAGGAAGAAGGAATAGAAGCAGAGGTTGTTGACTTACGTTCACTTGTTCCGATTGATAAAGAGGCTATTTTGAATTCCGTACGTAAGACTCACAAGTTATTGGTTGTTGATGAAGATTATCTAGCGTATGGAATGACTGCTGAAGTGACTGCGATTGTAGCTGAGGAGGCATTGTACGAACTAGAAGCACCTGTACGTCGCTTGGCGATACCGAACGTACCAATCCCGTATAGTAGACCTCTTGAAAAATTTGTATTACCGAATGCAGACAAAATATATGAGGCAGCAAAAAGTCTGGTAGAGCAATAATTTTGATTTTACAGGTGGAGGCAGGCAGACGTGATAGAAGTAAAATTACCGCAGACAACAGACGAACCGGAAGATAGTGTTATTATTCTTTGGTATAAATCGGAAGGTGAAACCGTAGAGGAACATGAGGTTTTAGTAGAGGTGCAAACCGAGAAGGCAACTTACGAAGTCGACTCTCCCGCTGCAGGAATCCTACGCAAGATTTTAGTGAAACGGGCAGAAACAGCTTCAGTCGGGCAGCCAATTGCTATTATTGAAACCAAAGAGGACACAGAGCAGTCAAATCAGGAAGTTGTTGCGACTGTGCTGGATAGTGGGGCAGAAGCAGATTCAGTCAATCGATCAGATGAACATGGCAAATCTGCTTTCGTTGAGGCCCCACCGCGCATGAGGAACCTTGCCCGGAAGCTTGGGGTTGACCTAGCAGAAGTAAAAGGCACTGGCCCGAACGGTCGCATCACTGAACAAGACATTCAAATGGTTGCAGATTCGCGAGGTACAAAGGTAACACCTACTCGCAAGACAATTGCCCGCCGGATGATGCAAAGTTTGCAACAGTCTGCACAATTGACACTTACAAGTTGGGCTGATGTGACGGAACTAGCAGCTATTCGGAAGGAACTTGCCCCAGATATAAGTTGGAATGGATGGATTCTGAAGGCGACAGTTCTCGCATTAAAAGATCATCCTGATATCAATTCAACTTGGGATGAAGATGGGATTAAACATTTTGACAGCATCCATTTAGGCATTGCAGTCGATACTCAAGATGGGTTACTTGTACCTGTTGTTCGCGAAGCTAAAAAGCTCACTTTGCATGAGCTGAGTGAGTCGGCCAGTGGCCTGGCTGCTAAAGCAAGAGATGGCAAGTTGTCAGCAAGTGAGCTTACAGGCGGAACGTTTACGGTAACAAATCTCGGAGCATACGGCATTGAATTTTTCACTCCAATTATTAATCCGCCAGAAGCTGCAATACTCGGCGTTGGTAAACTCGATAAGAGGCTCGGGATTAAAAATGATACATTCGTACAAGAGTGGAGGGTGCCGTTAAGTCTTACCTTTGACCATCGGATTATTGATGGCGGCCCTGCAGCCAGATTCCTTGAGACTGTATCAAAATATCTTATGGAACCAAAAAATTTGTTGTAAGGCAAAAGGTCCTACAGTGAAATTGGCGTGCCGATTTTACAATCACGCCAGTTTCATATCTTAAGGGTTTCGCTCACAAGGTTTGGAACCGCAGTCGAGAGTATCTGTCATCTCTCTGTGCCAAAATGGTTTCGATAACTTTTGTAATTTTCTCGTATGTTTTCCCGATCCAAAGCGGTTCGCGAATATCTATGTTGTCTACAGCAAAGAGACATGTATATAACTTCCTGACCGACGAAACTTTGCGCGAGAACACTGACTGTAAAATGTTTACTTGACAGAAGCGATGATACCAATTTCACCTTTTCTATCCGAAACCTGCGTGAAACTTCGCCGTAATAGTTTGTATCTATAGGTTCAAGAAACCACTGTTCGTTAATAGTCCGAACAACTTGAACCTAACATCAGAAGATATATGAACATGCCCTACTGGACGGGAATTCACATTTCATCGAGAAACCAAAGGTAAAAGAGAGAGCGTGTATGAGACAAGATTACGTATCTACCGTAGTTCAAACTGTGAAGGATGCCCTCTGAAAGAGCGTTGTACAAAATCCATCGGTAATCAGGAAATAAAGGTAAGCATGCAATATCTCCAATACAAAAAGCAAGCTACAGAGCGACTAGGAGGTGAAAAAGGAAGGGAACTTCCATTCGCTGAATGGTGGAAGTAGAAAGTATGTTTAGGCAAATAAAAAACAACTGTGGATTCCGGCGATTCCTGCTTCGTGGCTTACCGAAAGTAAGGCTATAAATTGGGTGGTTTTCACCTGCCCATAATTTACTTAAGAAAGCAGCGCCCGACAATGAAAAACAGAAACCCGGTAAGAATAGGTTCTTACCCGGTTCATTTTTAAGTAAAATACCCAATCTAAATTTAGAAAAGGAGCAATCCCTTTGCATCCTGGCTACTTTTGGGACACCCCCTTTTCGGACTAGTATAAAGTTATTGAGTTTAATATGATGTGACGGCAAGGTTAAAAAAATGCCTTAACACGGCGGCTCTTTACGTGCTAAGGCGGGAAATGATGCTACAACTGACTTCCGGCATCACTAACTCATATATGCTAGTTTGTAGGCGTTTGGTGCCTTTCCTGCCTTTTAGGGATAAGGGATTCAATGGATTTGTATGAACGTATTGATTTATCTTAAGTTGTTTATTAGTATTGAGCACAGGACGGTGGGCAACTCGTCCAGGATGATAACCGATTGTTGGACTGGGAAAGGATCCACAATGAACGGATCCTTTCCTTGTTTCTATCATGTGTGTCGCTTTATCAGCCCAATCCTATTGTCTTTTGAAGATGAATCGAATAAATGTGAGGATCCGAAAAGCAGGCAACCTAAAAAATATCTTGCTCTGCGGATCTATTTCAATCTTACTTTAAACATCCGAAAGCAAAACGAAATGGGCCTCCCTAAAAAAACGCCGCAATTTAGCCAGCCATTGCATTCTCTATTCCACGATAAGTTTTTTTATGATTGGAATTTGACCCCGATGGTGTGCTGTATGGGCGATTACGTTTACTGCTAACTCCAACCGGGTCCTTTTTCCGCCACTTGGCACTTCAGTTAATGAGCCATCTGTTAAAGAACCTAATGTTGTTACAGCGTAATCTAGCACTTCGTCTAACTGCATTTTAATCTTATGTACGTTCCAAGAGGTTTGTGCGAACGGTGCTCCAGGGTTGACATCGATTTTATCTCCAGCAATTACAGCAATCACTTTTTGTTCTACAAGCGCTACGTGTTCAATAATAGAAGCAATGTTATTGATGTTTGAGCCCGGTTTCTTGACCCATTGCGAATCTTCCATATCCGCAACAAGATCCTTTACAGTTTTATGGTTTGCCCGAAACGCAGCAATCAAGTCAGAAGCAATCTTAGACACTCGAGTTCACTCCAATCTCTTAGATCATCTGTTTAAATTGAAGTAGCCATTCTACGACCCACATTTTATTAACAATGCGGAAAGCCTAGGTCACAAGGGCCTAGGCGCTCACTTCTTCGCTGGTTCGTATTCCCCAGGTACCGCACCGGTTGCAATAGAAAGTCGATTCCAGTTGTTAATCGTGTTAATTGCCATCACCAATTGTACATATTCTTTTTCACTAAAATGCTCACGAACACGGGCGTATAAATCATCTGGTACTCTTTTAGTCGAAATCAATGTCACAGCCTCAGTCAACTCTAGTGCAGCTCTTTCCCGCTCTGTATAAAATGGAGCTTCACGCCATGCATTTAATTCGTAAATTCGCTGCTCAGTTTCTCCATTTGCTCTTGCGTCTTTAGTGTGCATATCTAGACAAAATGCACAACCATTGATTTGGGATGAGCGAATCTTAATCAGTTCTAAAAGCCTTGGTTCTAATCCGGAGTTCCGAACATAACTTTCTAATTTCATCATTGCTTGCAAGCTTTCCGGTTCTACCTTTCCATAGACTAGACGTGGTTCCATATCGACATCCCCTATCATCATTTAGGCAGCAGGTCGAATTAATTTTTACACCTACCCTCACAAAAATGTTAGCACTTGCTAACAAGTAGTGCAATGAGTACACTAAATTTCAAGGAGTGATTATCTTTGCCACGGAAAAGCACACAAGATAAGGTTGAAGGTGTAGCCATTCGGTTGTTCGCAAAGAATGGCTATCAAAGTACCTCAACCCGAAAAATTGCCGAAGAAGCGGGAGTAAGTGAACTAACCATTTACAGATGCTATAAAACAAAACTCGATTTGTTTCGGCAAGCATTTTTGAAGCAATCACCAGACAGATGGTTAAAAACGATTGAACCAGATCCAGCTAAAACGACTGAAGAACAGCTTCTATATTTATGCGAAACACTTTACAAGACTTTGATTGAACGTGAAGACCTCATCCGTATTTTCTATCAGGATGCTGACCAGTGTCAGGAAATTCTCAAGGCGGGGAGAGAGGTTCCGAAAAAAATTTTAGTTCCAATTGCCAACTACCTTCAAAAGGTATGTCCTATCCTTCCGGAGGCAACCGCTAGAGTACTAGCTATTCAGGTATTTACCGCTTACCTTGGTCGGTTTTTACTTACTAGCTCAATGGGGGAAGAAATCCTCCCTTATTCCATTAAAATATTCCACCGGGAAATGGTAGAAACTTATGCACTTAGAATAAAGGACGCCTGCAAATGAACCGAATTTTTTATGGCTTTCTCGTTCTTGTCACAACCATCCTGATGGGAACGTCCTTCACAATTGGAAAAGTTGGATTAGAATATTTGTCTCCTTTGCTGCTCGTAGGGATCCGTTTCATTCTGGCTGGTGCTTTGATGGTATTGTTCGTCATTCGCCGCAACCATCCTAAGTCGATAAGCGGTTGGCTACAAATATGCGCTATTGGCTTCTTTCAGACAGCCGGAGTATGGCCTGCATTTTCATTAGCATGCGTACTATAACCGCCGGTGAATCATCTATCCTAACATTTGTGAATCCATTATTCGTTGTCATCTTTGGTACTCTGTTTACTCATTTGCGATATCGAGTAAGTCAATGGACAGGGGTCGTGCTCGGGTTTGCAGGTGTCTACATTACGCTAGGTTTTCACTTGCATCTGAGGTTCGGAACCTGGTTGGGTCTACTAGGCGCTTTGTCATGGGCTGTTACAACTTTGCTTATCAAGCACTATGGACAGCAGTTTGACATTTGGGTTTTAACCGCCTACCAAATGCTGTTTGGTGGCGTTTTGCTACTCATCGGAAGTTTGACACTCGAGCATCCACGATTCATTATCAATACGGCATCCGTTTTAATTATTGTTTGGCTTGCGATAATGGCATCAATTGTTCAATTCACAATTTGGTTTTATCTTTTGCAAAAAGGTGACCCAGGGAAAACAAGTGCATTTTTATTCTTAGTCCCTCTTTTCGGTGTCCTATCTGGCTGGATGATTTTGGGTGAATCCGTGAAATTACCCGTTCTCATTGGAGGGGCTTTAATCTTACTTGGCATTTTCATGGTGAATTGGTCT
>JAKADF010000062.1 GCA_021820805.1 Bacillota bacterium | reverse complement strand
AGGCAGAAGTCTAAACTTGCTGGAACAATTCGGGGTTCGTTTTTTGTAATTAAAGGAGAATATTAAAGTAAGAAAGAGTGCAATTTGAGGAATCCAGCAACTTTGTAGCCGCTCCGCTCACGCTGTTTGCCGGTGGCTCGGTCATCGTCATTGGTGGAGCGGCTAGAGTTTCAATCTGCCAGCAGTATGAGCGTTCATCCATCAGTCATTTCAGCCGTGGATCAATCTGCAAACAGCCCCGCGTTGCAATATATGGTTATTGAGTACCCGCTTGATATTCGTGATAACCCAGCTTCCTTTGCCGAGGCTGTTTTATTCACCCAGTCAATCACGTCCGTTGAAATAAGCCTTTGAGCTGTGTCCCTCCAATTCATCGCACGTACCAGGAATGAGAGTTGAACTCCTGTGTTCTTGGTTTACAGCCATTTCACCCGTTTAATATGTTGGAATTCGGAACTCCAACCATCACCATCTTGAAAAATGTGAGAAAACGGAGACCTGTCAGAGTCGATTGCTCTTACCATGATTCAACCGAAAGAGGATCGTCGCTGAGCTGTTCACAACGACTGAGTGTACGGTTACCCTTAATATTTGAAATCTTTATTTATGTATTATGATATAATTGTCTTACAAATTATATTCAGTAAAGGAGTGTATCGATATGTCATCGGGCATCAATGCGCTTCAACGGGAAGAGCCCCGGTACATTCGTTTAAAACCGAATGACAACGTAGCCATTATCGTCAATTCCGGTGGACTTCACAAAGGAACAGTGTTTTCCAGCGGTCTTGTGTTGAACGATTTTATTCCACAAGGTCACAAGGTAGCCTTAACTGACCTGGATGAAAATGATGCGATTATCCGATACGGTGAAATTATTGGTTATGCAGCTAGGCCTATCCGTAAAGGCAACTGGATCAACGAGTTATTGGTGAAATTACCATCGCCTCCAGAATTGGATGATTTACCGATTGCAACAAACGTTCAAGTGCAACAGACTCCCTTAGAAGAATATACGTTTGAAGGATATCAGAATTCAGATGGGAGTTTCGGCACTAGGAATGTCCTTGGAATTGTTACAAGCGTTCAGTGTGTTAAAGGCGTAATGGAATATGCTGAGAAACGAATTAAACAAGAATTGCTTCCAAAGTATCCAAATGTTCACGACGTTGTCGTTTTAACGCACAACTATGGATGTGGAGTTGCTATTAATGCTCCAGAAGCCATAATACCAATTCGTACACTACAAAATCTCGCAAATCATCCGAATTTCGGTGACGAAGTCATGTTTGTTGGCCTAGGATGCGAGAAATTGCAACCTAATCGCCTAGACTCAAATAAAAAATCAGTCGTTTTAACATTGCAAAACTATCAAGGTTTTTCTGAGATGGTAGAAGCGATATTGAAGACGGCTGAAGAGCATTTGATTCGGTTAAACCGTCGGCAACGTGTCACTTGTCCCGCGTCGGGCTTGGTGGTTGGACTTCAATGTGGAGGAAGTGACGCATTTTCCGGAGTGACGGCAAATCCAGCTGTTGGCTATGCTGCAGATCTGCTGGTCCGAGTAGGCGCGACAGTACTCTTTTCGGAAGTGACTGAGGTACGGGATGCAATTCATTTATTAACGCCGAGGGCTGCTAGTGAGGAAGTTGGCCGTGCGTTAATCCGTGAAATGAAGTGGTACGATAATTATTTGTTGAAAGGCGATGCCGACAGGAGTGCAAATCCGACGCCTGGGAACAAGAAAGGCGGACTGGTTAACGTAGTTGAGAAATCACTTGGCTCTATCGCGAAATCTGGCAGCAGTCAAATTATTGGAGTCTTGTCTCCAGGTGAGAAGGCCACTCAAAAAGGCCTTATTTTTGCAGCTACACCAGCAAGTGACTTCGTTTGCGGAACTTTGCAACTTGCAGCCGGAATGAACATACATGTTTTCACCACTGGACGGGGCACCCCGTATGGACTGGCCATGGCTCCAGTCGTGAAAGTTGCGACTCGAAACTCTTTATCAGAGCAATGGCATGATTTAATCGATGTGAATGCGGGGCGGATTGCGACGGGTGAGGCGACCATTGAAGAAGTAGGCACAGAACTATTCCATTTTATATTGGATGTCGCGTGCGGTCGGAAAGAAACTTGGGCCGAACACTGGCGACTACATAACGATCTATGCCTCTTTAACCCGGCGCCAATCACTTGAAAGTGATTGAGTTCGCAACCAATTGAGCAAATTTGGATCTACAACGATGGCAGATGACCATCAGATATAGAATTATTGCGGCTATCCAGGTGGGTAGCCGCAATGCGACCACATAGGTGAAATGGGAGTGGATACATGTTTAGTCAGGAACGGTTAACTTCAACAGGCACTCATCAACTCTCCTCAAGTACGCCGTCAATCACGGAAATGACTGTCATTCCTGTTGCAGGATGTGACAGTATGCTTCTTAACTTAAGTGGTGCACATGGCCCTTTTTTTACACGGAACGTAGTGATTTTAAAGGACAATTCGGGTCACACAGGCGTAGGTGAGGTGCCTGGCGGAGAACGCATTACACAAACGTTGGAAGAAGCCAAACTGTTCGTTATCGGCAGTTCGATCGGAAACTATAACCATGTATTGAATCAGGTGCGCAGGCAGTTTGGTTATCGTGACCATGACGGTCGTGGACTTCAAACATTCGACTCACGTACGACCATTCATGCGGTTACTGCAATTGAATCTGCCATGTTAGATCTATTAGGGCAGTATCTCGGGGTTCCTGTTTCCGCTCTGCTTGGAGAGGGGAGGCAGCGGGAAGTAGTCGAGGTCTTGGGTTATCTGTTTTACATCGGTGACAGGAATCGTACGGATTTGCCTTATGTGAGTGATGAAGATTCAAAAGATGATTGGTTCCGCTTACGCTGCGAAGAGGCGCTCACTACAGGCGCAATTGTTCGATTAGCAGAGGCAGCTGCAGCACGTTATGGTTTTCGACATTTTAAATTAAAGGGCGGTGTACTTCCGGGACATCAAGAGATGGAGACCATCCGTGCACTCGCCGAAAACTTTCCCGATGCGAGAATCACACTCGATCCGAATGGCGCATGGTCTCTGGCCGAGGCAATCGAACTCTGCCGTAACCAACACCATGTGCTTGCATACGCCGAGGATCCTTGTGGTGCAGAAAATGGCTACTCTGCAAGAGAGATCATGGCCGAATTCAGGCGCGCGACGGGGCTTCCAACAGCAACGAATATGATTGCCACCAATTGGCGAGAGTTAGGTCACGCCATCCAGTTGAACGCAGTCACGATTCCGCTTGCGGATCCCCATTTTTGGACGATGCAAGGTTCTGTGCGTGTTGCCGAGTTATGTCATGAATGGGGTCTCACGTGGGGTTCTCATTCGAATAATCACTTTGATATCTCGCTCGCCATGTTTACACATGTAGCAGCAGCGGCTCCCGGCAAAATCACTGCGATAGATACACATTGGATTTGGCAAGACGGGCAACAATTAACGAAGAATCCACTTAAAATTGAGCAAGGTATCATTAAGGTACCACAGGCACCTGGACTCGGTGTCGAAATCGATATGGAGCAAATTGAATCTGCAAATCAGCTGTACATGAAGATGGGACTCGGGGCTCGTGACGATGCGAGGACCATGCAGTACCTGATTCCTGGCTGGCAATTTGATAATAAACGTCCATGTCTTGTTCGTTAATGATTGTCCGCTTAACCAGGCTGCGGTACGAACTTCTTCGTTATGGCATCCCCAACAATGATATTGTATAATTTGTCTTACAAATCATTGTTGTTGATATCGCACCGGAGGGAATCTAGAAATGGAATCCAATTCAAAAAACGTAACGATAGAGTCTGTGAATCGAAATACGCTGTCGAAGCAGGTTCTCGATCAAATTGTTCACCTTCTCACCAGCGGGCAATTAAAACCAGGGGATAAATTACCTTCAGAAATGGAATTGATGGAGCAGTTGGATGTAAGTCGACCTGTTTTACGGGAGGCACTCAGTTCACTGGAAACCTTGGAAGTGATTCGCCGAAAGACACGCGAAGGTACGTACTTTAATCATAAGGTTGGAAGCCAGCCGTTTCGCGTGATGCTCGCTCTGTCAATGGATAATCTGCCAGCGATTATCGAAGCGCGTATGACCCTTGAACTTGGGCTTGTAACGATGGCGGCGGAAAAGATTACAGATGAACAGTTGGCCGAACTGTGGAAGACCATCGAAAATATTCAAAATAGTTCTGACAACGATTACGGCTCAGCGGATAAAGAGTTTCATAGACAGATTGCGGCAAGTGCTAATAATCCAGTAATTGATGGAATGATTGATGCCTTGCTAATCACACATGACCACACAGATAAGGAAATCCGCTATAGAGAGCGAGATTTGACCGTGGAACACCACACCGCTATTTTTCACGCACTTGCAAAACGTGATCCCCATGAAGCGTTTAACATGATGTATCGACATTTGAGCTACGTAAGGAACAAAATTCTGAACAACTCATCACAGGATCAGTAACGCTCACAAAAGGACGATGTGACTAGAAAGGAAGTATTGCATATATGGCTGACTCAAAAGCTCTGCCAACAGGAATACTTGGTTTTCCGATTACACCATTCAAACAAAATAACTTGATTGATGAACAAGCCCTTGAAACCAATATCCGTTTTTTATTGGACGAAGGTTTGCATGCCATCTTCATCGGTTGTGGATCTGGTGAATTCCAGTCGCTCAGCATGGAAGAATATCAATCTATTTTGGAACTGGCGGTTCAAACAACGAACGGTCGTGTACCGGTTTTCTCCGGTGTTGGCGGCAATATAAGTCAGGCTGTGAAACAGGCTGACATATCGGCTAAAGTAGGCGCTGATGGCTATCTCATATTGCCTCCTTATCTCATCGATGGTGAACAGGAAGGACTCTATAACTATTACAAAGCGATTGCGGAACGCACAAATCTGGCTGCTGTCATATACCAACGAGGAAATGCAATTTTCTCCCTGCAGACGTTGCGACGGTTAATTGAGATTCCTCAAGTTAAAGGATTCAAAGATGGGTATGGCAACATGGAGAAGAATATTGAGTTTATTAAAACCGTTGGGGACAGGCTTGAGTGGTTTAACGGTATGCCATTTGCAGAAGTCACAATGCCAGCCTATTGGGCGATGGGGTACCGCTCGTACTCATCAGCCATCTCTAACTATATTCCACATATTTCGAGAATATTTTACGCGGCTCTTCTGAAACAAGACGAGGTGATGCTGGATGAACTCTATCGAGAAGCTATCTTACCTCTTAACAATATTCGAAAACAAAGAAAAGGATATGCAGTATCTCTGATAAAAGCAGGAATGGAAATTATGGGATTATCCGCAGGCGACACCGTTCGAGCGCCGATTTTGCCAGTAGAACAAGAGCACTACAAGCAACTTGAAGTCGTTCTTAACAACGTAATGTCGAGATTTCCTGTTCAGGTTGCTGCGGAAGGTTGACCATTTTTAACCGGAAGTTCACTAAGAAGACCATCCTGGAGTTCAGGATGGTCACATTGAACAAGATTGGATTGTATTAAGCGGCATTATGTTGTGTAACACGGCTAACAGCGTAGAGTACAAGGCCAACTATAAGCGCAACTAATGCTGCTAGCAGTTGGTTTCCTGCCTCTTGGCATAGAAGCCAGATGCACAGTGCTGCAGCGATAACCGGAATAGTAATACCAAATGGCAGCTTAAACGGCCTTTCCGCTTCTTTTTCGCTAAAGCGCAAAATGAGAACCGAGATACAAACCATAAGATATTCGTAGAGACGAGCCGCAACGTTTAGCAGAATTAAATGTTGGAAAGTACCTGTGCTAGCGAGGATAATAACCAAAATTCCCGTTGTCCATATTGCAACGACTGGAGTTTGGAAGCGTGGCCAAACTTTTGAGAACGCTTCGGGTAGTGACCTGTTATAGGATAAAGCATACAGGATACGTGGTGATGAAAGTGCTACACCACTTTTTGTACCGAAAATAGAAAGCGCAGCTCCAATTGTCATGACCGTAGCGCCACCTACGAACATGGCTTTTCCTGCATCTGCAAGAGGAGCAGTTGACGTAGCCAAAGCCGGGTCGAGTCGCTGGGCTGCTACCTGAATGAGCATATAAAATAAGGTTACTCCAACTAGTGTTCCAAGTACGCCTATTGCAACTGACTTACGTGGATTTACCATTTCGCCTTGTGGGATTGTTGCCATTTCAAAGCCACCGTAAGCGAAGATGAGGACTAGAACAGCTTTACCAAAATTTTTGACCGAACCGAGATGGCCTGCAAACGATTGCATATGCGAAACTACAAACAAGCCCACAATAATCAGCAAAGCCAGCGGGATTAGTTTCGCAATGGAAAAGAACATTATCGTCCAGGATCCCTTTCGTACGCCAAATGAATTTAGTAAGCAGAGCGAACCAACCAGCACAATGATTATTAAGTCCTTATAGGGCTTGACTCCGGGTATTAGTGCAGTTAAATAACTGACAAGGCCGTTTGATAAGGACGCCCAACCGATGACAAATGTTAACCAACCCATCCAGCCAACAGTAAAGGCGACTGTCTTTCCCATTGCTTTTTCAGCATAGACAACCGAACCGCCTGTTTTAGTAAACATACTGCTTGCCTCTGCGAATGCTAGCCCGATAAGAATTGCTATAACACCCGCAAGTAGGTAAGCCCATAATGATTTATCGCCCGCGAAGCTTGCAACTTGGCCTGGCAGTAGAAAAATGCCTCCCCCAATGACACCGTTGATACCGATAAATAGAACCTCGGGTGTACGAAGGACGCGTTTTAAGTTTTCTTCCATGTCGAGTTATCTCCTTGTTTGCGAATAAATATGAGTGAAAAAACCAGAGGTTAATGATACCGCATAACTGAGTAAATCTCAAGGAAAACTCAAATTAGCAACGTAGGTGCAAAAGTGGGGTGGTGAGATTTCTACTGGTCCAATTATAAAACAACAAAAAATACTTTAGTATAATAAGTACAGTTTAGTCTGCATTTGCTTTAATTAGGGGGACGTGTTTAATGAATAATTACAACAACTCGGTCTTAGATTTTCATGAGTATTCACAGGTAGAAGATGCCATAAACAAACTCGTTGAAGTGGAGTTTGACGATAAACCGTTTTTTAAAGCTCTTGTTAACGGTGAGCTAACATATGATCAAATCCGGTATTTTGCAATTCAATACAGTTTTTATAGCAGACACTTTCCTAGAGTTCTTGGTGCTGCGATTTCAGCAATGAATCCATTAGATACATGGTGGGTACCACTCGCGGATAATCTATGGGATGAGGCTGGACGCGGACAACCAGGAAAATCGCATGAGCAACTCTACAAAACATTTTTATACTCGATAGATACAAATGTACCAGTTGACCAAAATGGTTTAGTAACAATTCCAATGTCAAAAGCGGTTGAAACAGCTATAAATACATTTATTGAATTTTTTCACCGTGCGACTCCATTTGAAGCAATGGTTGCTGTAGGGCTTGGGTCGGAGATGTTTGCTGGCTCTGTAATGGGACTTATCGGTCGCGGTTTTGACCACGATAATTACCAAACACATGGAAAAATAAACACACTGTTCTGGCGCGCACACGCGGATGAGCACGAACCACGTCATTACCAACTTTGCAAGGATGTTTTAGTCAATTATACGAAGCCTCAGGAATTGCAGCGGATGTATGAAGTAGGTGCTTACATAGCAAAGTCGGAAGCAAGGATGTATGACGAGCTGTACAAAGAAATGAAAAATGGTCATTGAAACCACAAAAAAGTTATACACACTTTAAAGTAATGTCTAGAATACGAAATCCTCAGGTTGACGTTACGTCACTCAAACAGATCCATACAATCGTGGTAATTCAGGGCCCATTGGCGGAAATCAATGAGGTTTGCAAAAAATCGACGAAGAGTTCCGCCGACAAGGCGCCTGCAAAATATTCATAATTCCGTAATTGCCATAAACGATGGTCAAGTCCTCAGCAGATGAGGGGCAGTACCGCTATAGTTATTGTCGATTAAGGAAAGGAAAGCAACGGATGTACCTAATTTCCAGTGTTCTTTTGTTCCTGTGTGGATTGTTTATTACTGACGGTGTTTTTTCGTACCAAAGTAAATATATAGACTCGGCATTTTTACCCACCTTCAAGTTCCAACTGATGGTTTTACCCTTGTTTCTGATTGCAAACGTTCTCCTTGGATATGCCGTGAAGTTTGGTTACAAGGCATTGGGAAACTTGACCTTCGTTCTTGCTGGTTCCAAAGGAATTGAAATGGTTATTCTTGTCCTCATGGGTTATATCTTCTATGCAGAAATGCCCACGTGGAAAACACTGGTTGGTTTACTTCTCGTCGTTATCGGACTAGTCATTGCAAAACTTTAATCTTTAATATTGCTATTTCAACGCGTCTGTCGTGTGTATTTCTATAAGTTGTGTAACAAAATTACGGATTCAGCCCTGATTGATAAGCTGTTCGTATAACAGTACTTATTGACATGAGCCATTGATATCAAACCTGGTGCGTACGCAATTCATCTTGTATCTTGTCTTATCCGAATTAACTCACCGAAATGAAGTGCGTCATAGCACAAGATCCTCATGAAACATAAGACGGATCGAATTCCAACCGATCCGTCTTATGTTTCAGTGATTTTGCCAGTATATAAGGTTAAACAGGTCAAAAATTGGTGTTTAATTCTATACCTTACCTAGTCAGGATTTCCTAATCCATGTCAGCAGTTTTTTTGCTGAACGATAACCCATTGCAAAAGTGATTCAAATAAAGCGTCCATGTTTTTGTCAAGATGCGGAGTCTCGCATATTTAAATGGACCGAATCGTTAGTTGAAGCAAGTACACTGTGTGTCCTGCCATAGGAGAAGTAAACTACGAGTCCAATAAGAAACCACACAATGAAGCCAATCCAGGTCAGGCGAGACAGGTGAATCATTAGGTAGCCGACAAAAAGCACTGAGAGAATAGGGATTACTGGAACAAATGGTACTCGGAAAGCACGTTTTAGGTTTGGCTGCGTTTTACGTAGGACGATAACACCAATAGACACGGCAATGAATGCCCACATGGTTCCGATGTTTGTAAGCTCGGCCAATTGTCCTAAGGGAATAAAACCTGCGAACAGGGCCACGACAATTCCAACCGTCCAACTTGAAAATCCAGGTGCTTGCGTTCTGGGGTTGACTGATGAAAGTGCTTTTGGCAGCAACCCATCGCGACCGATAGAATAGAGAAGGCGAGTTTGACCAAAGCTCATTACTAGTAGAACGGTTGTAATACCTAGAAGAGCCGCAACAGAAATCAAGCCTGCAAACCAGTTTTGATGGACAAATTGCATGGCAAATGCAACGGGGTCCTTCACGTCGAGGTGAGTGTACGGGACAATTCCTGTTAAAACGAATGAAACAGCAACGTATAAAACCGTACAAATGAGGAGTGAAGCAATAATGCCTATCGGCATATCACGCTGCGGGTTTCGCACTTCCTCAGCGGCTGTTGAAACAGCATCAAAACCAATGTTAGCGTAGAACACGGTTGCAGCGCCAGCAACTACGCCAGAAAAACCAAAGGGCATGAAAGGAGACCAATTCGCCGGTTTAACGTAGAAGATACCAACAACGATAAACAGGATAACAACCGATACTTTAATCAGGACCATGGCACTGTTAAAACGAGCTGATTGCTTAACTCCGCGTGTCAATAGAAATGTAATAAGCAGCATAATCACGGCTGCAGGCACATCGAAATAGGTGCCGTTCGCCGGGTTGTAGGCACTTGTTAAATAGGTTGGCAGATTAATACCAAAACCTGCAAGCAGCCCCTGAAAATAACCGGACCAGCCACTAGCAACTGAAGCGCAGGCTAAGCCATATTCCAAAATGAGATCCCATCCTAAAACCCAAGCGATAAACTCACCAAACGTGGCGTAGCTATATGTGTAAGCACTTCCTGAGACAGGAACAGTCGAGGCGAATTCGGAGTAGCAAAGTGCTGCAAACACACAAGCAATACCTGAGATAATAAAAGAGATGGCAAGTCCAGGACCAGAGTGTTCTGCTGCGACCACACCTGTCAGTACAAAGATACCCGTTCCAATAATGGCGCCAACCCCAAGCATTGTAAGGTCAAACGCACCTAATGACTTATTTAGTTTTGAGCTATGGTTTGCATCATCAAGAAAGGCTTGAATCGGTTTTTTTCGAAATAAATTCATGTCCATTTTTCCTCCTAGATAATAGGTGATTGATAAATCATTGATTTAGTAATCTTTCTGTAATCACGGGTAGTCCCGAATTTTATACACCAATTCAAAAAATGATCAGATATGAATCTTTCGTAATCGATAGTAGACAACAGCCCATCTAGTTTTTCTAAGGCGTCTTTTTTATTCCATAAACAATCCCCCTTTGCGGTGCATAACAAAATAAAAAGACAGAGCCATGAGGAAATAAATCCCTACATGGCTCTGTCTTTTGAACCTGAGAGTTCTCTTTAGGTTTTAAATATATTCTCTTAAAACCTAAAGTTGCTCCGTCGGTAGTCTTGGCGACTTTTCCAGAGATGCATCATTTGGCGCTACGTTACCTGAGAGTTTCTGTGTAGGCTTGGGAAGCACACACATTGCCCCATCGGTGGTGCTACTGACACTCTGACGCCAAAATCATTTGCTGATATGAAACTGTTTTGACGATTCTCATTTTATACATGCAAACGAAATATTTCAATAGCGAAGTCGATGGTTGGTTTTTCCTTGCTTAAGCTCATCTTTGACAGTTCCCTAGTCGTGGTGCGGGTTTGTAGGTGCAAGTTTGCACTACAACCTAATGAACCCCGCCAAAGGCGGGGTAGGTGTAACCTTTTTTGCATGTTTAGAG
>JAKADF010000061.1 GCA_021820805.1 Bacillota bacterium | reverse complement strand
AGCAAACTCTGAAGAAAATGGTGCATGAATTTCCACTCCTTCAGGACAATGGTACTGGGTCATTAAAAGTCCTCCTTAAATGAAAAATCTTATAATTTTCTGTCTCGAGTATATCATGTAGTTTTGACTTGTAGAACGCAGTTCTGCATAGCAGAACAAAATTGGGTAAAGCCGCTCTTTTTTTGAGATTTTATTTTCGACTGATACACTTGTTTAAGAACTTACATTTATAATCTTTGTTCAGAGTGTAATATTCCTTTTTTGAACTATATTACAGATGGAGTGAGTGTTTGTGGTAGAGCCGCTGGTTGGTGTCATTATGGGAAGCCATTCGGATTGGGAAACTATGTCCCATACATGTGCTGTTTTAGAAGAACTCGAAATTCCTTACGAAAAAAAAGTCGTGTCTGCTCATCGTACGCCAGATTTTATGTTTAGCTATGCACAGAATGCAAAAGAACGGGGAATCCAGGTAATCATTGCGGGTGCAGGTGGAGCTGCTCATCTTCCTGGGATGGTTGCAGCTAAAACCCCTTTACCGGTCATAGGTGTACCTGTTAAAACATCGACTTTGAACGGGATGGATTCATTGCTTTCGATTGTACAGATGCCTGGAGGTGTACCTGTTGCAACGATGGCTATCGGTAAAGCAGGTGCAATTAATGCTGGGTTGTTTGCTGCAAGAATTATTGGACTAAACATGAGAGAAGTAATGGAAAGATTGGTACAAAGAAGTAAACATATTGAAGAACAGGTGCTTCAAGGAGGAGAACCAGGTGCGGACAGCTAGACAAAACATAATTCTGCCAGGCAGTACGATTGGTATTTTAGGCGGCGGTCAGCTTGGGCGCATGATTGCTCTTGAGGGAAGGCGTATGGGGTATCGATTTATTACTCTCGATCCGACAGAAGATTCACCTTGCGGTCAAGTATCAGACAGACAGGTTGTCGCATCTTACGATGATGTCGCAGCAGCACGAATACTTGCAGAAGCGTCGGATGTTGTAACATATGAATTTGAAAACGTTGACGCGAAAGTTGCGCGGACGTTGGAGGAAGAATCCTATGTTCCGCAAGGCAGTCAGTTATTGTACATAACGCAGCATCGAGTGCGAGAAAAGTCTACTCTTGCGAGATTTGGCGTTCCAGTGACTCCGTTTCAACCAGTTCATACTTTGGAAGATATTTTAAATGGTGCAAAGATATTTGGCTTTCCTTGCGTACTGAAAACCACAACAGGCGGTTATGACGGGAAAGGTCAATGGTTATTGCAAACAATGGAAGATGCAAAAAATGTTTGGCAGGAGATTAGTGATAAATTGTCATCTGCAACTCTGTTAGAAAGTGCGGATCCAGATTCTGAAGAGCTTTCAAAAGGTCAAGCTCCGCTTATTCTTGAGCAGTTTGTTCCTTTTATAAAAGAACTGTCAGTTATTGTTGCACGGAACGCAAACGGTGAAGTTTCATGTTTTCCTGTCGCAGAAAATGAGCATCGAAATCATATTTTGCACATGTCGATTGTACCTGCCAGGGTGTCTGCTGATATCCAAGAAAAAGCTTACGAGATTGGCAACAAAATCGCAGAATCATTTGACCTCATTGGTCTCATTGCTGTTGAGCTTTTTTTGACTAATGATGGGCGGCTCTTTGTGAATGAATTAGCCCCGCGCCCGCATAATAGCGGTCATTACACATATGACGCTTGCGTGACTTCACAGTTCGAACAGCATGTTCGTGCCATTTGCAATTTGCCGCTAGGCGAGAACAGCTTGCTGTCTCCCGTTGTCATGGTAAATTTGCTGGGAGAGCATCTTGAGCCGTTTATGGCACGAGTCGGGAATTTACCGTCGAATGTCAAAATTCATCTTTATGGCAAAAAGGATGTAAAGCCAAAGCGGAAGATGGGTCATATTAATATTCTTGCATCTTCTATTGAGGAAGCGCTTGTGCAGATTGATGCAATGAAAATTTGGCAATGAATAATAGGAGAGGGTGATTCCCCTTCCTAGTTCACAAGTGTAATGCAGGATATATGACTAACGGACTCTGCCCGATATTGCGTTTGTGCGGCTCTTTTTGTATACTTTTCGGCAGTATAAGTTCAAATATCTATATGACAACTGCTGTGACAAGGAAAGTAATACGTATTTGGTCATCACAGGGAAGCCTTGCCGTAGACTGTGAGCAGGCTATGACGTTTCGTATGAAATTCCCCTTTGAGCAGTGTGATTGAACAGATGCCTTGAATAAATGGGTGTCATAGTAGGTCATACCGGGTGAAACCGTTATGTATAGAAGTGGGTAATAAGCTTAGTTTGGCTATTTACCAATAAGGGTGGTACCGCGAGCAATTCGTCCCTTTTGGGGATGGGTTGCTTTTTATTTTAACGCAAAAGAAACACGTTTGATGATATAAACGTGTCTGGTCCGCAGTCGTGTTACTTGTTTTGCAGGAAAGGAGACTCTATATGGATATTACAATGGTGAAACAACAGCTTCTTGATGTTCGTACCCGTGCGCTTGGTGAGCTTTCGAGCGTTTCGGATTTGAAGGCACTTGAAGCCTGGAGAGTTGAATACTTGGGCAAAAAAAGCCCAATTTCGCAAGTCAGCCGACAAATGGGGAGCCTTGATGCAGAATCTAGGCCGCTCGTAGGAACACTGATACACGAAGCAAAATCTGAGCTTTCATCAGCATTTGAAAATACTAAAACGGAGATTGAAGCGAAAATTCTTGCACAAAGGCTTCAGAAGGAGACCATTGACATTACGCTTTCTGGCCGCCGAAACTCACGAGGATCGATGCATCCAATCACGCGAACCTTGCAAGAAATCGAAGATGTGTTTCTTAGTATGGGTTTCGAGATTGCAGAAGGCCCAGAAGTTGAGACGGACGCATACAACTTTGAGATGCTAAATGTTCCTAAAGACCATCCAGCTCGTGATATGCAAGATACGTTTTACATAACAGAAGAGCTGCTCATGCGTACACATACATCCCCTATGCAAGTTCGGACTATGGAGCGTGTTCGCCCGCAAGTGCCGGTAAAGGTAATTGTTCCAGGACGTGTATATCGACGCGATGAAGATGACGCCACTCATTCGCACGCCTTCACGCAAATTGAAGGGTTAGTGGTTGACCGAAATATTCGGATGAGTGATTTAAAAGGTGTCCTCGAAAATTTTGCTAAAGCTGTATTTGGGGGAAACCAAGCAGTTCGGCTTCGGCCAAGCTTCTTTCCTTTTACTGAACCAAGTGCTGAGGTAGATCTCAGGTGTATTCAATGCGGGGGATCCGGTTGCCGCATTTGCAAGGATACAGGCTGGATTGAAATTCTTGGGGCAGGCATGGTTCACCCAAAAGTTCTCGATGGCGCTGGCTACGACAGCAAGACATACAGCGGGTTTGCATTTGGCATGGGAGCCGAACGCATCGCTATGTTAAAGTATGGAATTACAGATATTCGTTTGCTCTATCAAAATGATTTGCGTTTCCTGAACCAATTTAAGCGTGTTTTGTAATGATTGCAGCCATATAGAAAGGAAGAACTTCAATGAAGTTATCTTATAAATGGTTATCTGAATTTGTAGATCTTACAGGTGTTTCCCCAGAACAATTAGCAGAAAAGTTAACAAATGCTGGTCTTGCAGTAGATGCGGTGGTTCCAAGAAATCAGGGGGTTTCAGGGGTCGTTGTTGGTCTCGTGGTTGAGTGCATTAACCATCCGAATGCAGACAAGCTCCATGTCTGCAAGGTCGATGTTGGCGAAGAAAATTTGTATGAAATTGTATGTGGTGCCCAAAATGTAGCGGAAGGACTTAAATTTCCGGTTGCACTCCCTGGAGCCTCTTTACCAGGCGGAGTAAAAATCAAGAAAGCAAAGCTGCGTGGAATAGAATCTAATGGAATGCTTTGTTCTGCAAAAGAACTTGGAATGGAAACAAGGCTTTTGCCAAATCATCAGACGTCCGGTTTGTTTTTACTGCCCTCTGATTCGAAAATTGGTGAAGATGTTGTAAAACTGCTCCATTTGGATGATGTTGTGCTTGAAGTCGATTTGACGCCAAATCGCAGCGATTGCTTATCCATACGCGGGTTCGCTTATGAAGTTGCCGCCATCATTGGTAAGACTACTAGTTTTCCAGAAACAGTAGAGTTGCCCGCGCTTGAAAATGACCGCTCCCCCCTTCAAGTTCGTGTTGAAACAGATCGGTGCAGTAGATATGACGCAGAGGTCATGCAAAATGTTCAGTCGTCCCAGTCACCGCTTTGGATGCAGATGAGGCTTATGGCAATGGGAGTTCGGCCGATTGATTTAATTGTTGATGTTACGAATTATGTCATGCTTGAATGGGGACAACCACTTCACGCATTCGATCTAAATGAAGTTCACAATCATACAATTGTTGTCCGTCAAGCAGAAAACGGTGAGCACCTCGTTACATTAGATGAAGTAGACAGAACCCTCACTGACGATATGACAGTCATTGCTGATGTAGATAGAGCGATTGGTATCGCAGGCGTTATGGGTGGGCAAAATTCGGAGATTACGAACAAAACGACTGCAATCGTCATTGAAAGTGCTGCTTTTCACCCAGCTGCAACGCGCCGCACAGGGCAGAAGCTCGGACTTCACTCTGAAGCTCAGCAAAGATTCGAAAAAGGGATCGATCCGCTTGCGATTCGGGCAGCTCTGTCACGTGCAACAGCCCTCTTGATGGAGCTCGCCGATGGTATACGCGTTGGGGGAGTTGTCAGTGTCAGGGAATCATCTAAAGCTCATGTTTCACAAAATGTGCTTTTTTCCCCAGAAAGGTGTAATCGAATCCTTGGAACAGAGATTCCATTTGCCGAAATGGAGCAAATCTTTCGTCGCCTAGGTTTTACTGTAACTGTTTCAAAAGATAGTGACTGGCAAGTTTTCATCCCGTCACGAAGGCCTGACATTACAATTGAGGCAGACTTGGTTGAAGAGGTTGGCCGCTTGTATGGTCTTGACACAGTTAAAGCAACTTTGCCTATCGGCGGGGCGACAGTTGGGCTTCGAACACCATTCCAGGTGCTGCGTAAACGAACGCGAGATGTCCTTATTGCATCAGGTATGACTGAAGTTGTAACCTATGCATTCACGAATTTAGAATCGATGAACGGTTTACGGCTAGAAGAAGCCTCTCCGTATAACAGTATGATTCCGCTATTGCGGCCGATGTCCGACGAACGCAGTCATCTTCGTACCCATTTGTTGCCGAGCCTTGCGGAAGTAGCCAAATATAATTTGGCTCATAGCGTTCAAGGCGGGGAGATTTTTGAAATTGCCCGTGTGTATCGCCCATATGAATTGCCGATTACCAGACAACCGGAAGAAATTACGCACCTTGCCATGCTGTGGTTTGGCCAAACGGATCAAACATTTGGCGAGAAGAGCCGTCAATTTGACTTTTATGATGCAAAAGGGGTCATCGAAACTTGGTTTGAGGCAATGGGCTGGTTGGAACGGATTTCTTATGAACGTTCCAAATCTCCATGGCTTCATACTGGCCGGGCTGCAGTTGTAAAGTTAGATGACAAGGAAATAGGAGAATTTGGTGAAGTTCATCCAGAGACGGGTGAAGTATACAACACAGCGCGTGCGATTTATGCCCATTTTAATTTAAATGAGCTACAAAATTTGGTGGAAGATCGTTTTCTCGTTAAAAATCCTCCTCGATATCCTTCATCCAGGCGAGACATAGCTGTTGTAGTCGATGAACTAGTTTCGGTCGGGCAATTATTGTCGCTTGCCCGCAGATCCAGCAGTGTGTCCGGAAATATTCTAGATTCTGCCTTTGTGTTCGATGTATACCGCGGGACAGGCGTTCCGGAAGGTAAAAAGAGTGTTGCTCTTGGGTTTATATATCAAGCAGAAGACCGTACGCTGACAGACGAAGAAATTGAAAGAGTACATAATCAAATTCTGGATGCACTTCAAACGGAATGTAAAGCAGAGCTTCGTTCCTAATACACTTGCAGGATTTGCAGGACTCAACGCGAAATACCTTCTTGATGGGCACGGGGGGATAGTCATGCAAGAAGTGAATGAAATCAATCGCCTTAGGGTTTCCATTCATGGAACAGAATATATGCTGCGCGGCCGTGACCCTGTGGCACACATGAGGCAGGTAGCGGATAGAGTCAATCAATTGATGGACGAAATTGCAAGCCGTGCTCCAATGCTTGATGAACGTCGAGTTGCTGTTCTTACAGCGTTAAATTTAGCTGATGAATTGTGCAAGCTTCAAGAAGAACACAGGGAATTACTTGAACTGTTGGATGATAAGACAAGCGCTGATATGAGGGAGTGACACAATACTTTGGTTACACTCGACCTCATACTTATTATTTTGGTCTTACTTGGAGCTGTTAATGGATACAGAGTAGGCTTTGTTCGACAGGTATTACGTTTATTTGGTGGTGTGATTGCTTACTTTGCATCTCTTTGGCTTAGGCCGTATTTAATGCCTGTTGTGACACATACATTACAGGTTTGGCATTTAACTCCGGGAGCCACCAATCCATTAGAACAAAGTGCATTTAGCAGCATTTCAGGAGCAATTTCGTTTGGGGTAGTTTTTATCGTTTCTTTTCTATTGTTACGTTATGCTGCTTCACTTATAGATGCGGTATTTCATTTGCCGATTCTGTCATTCATCAATCGATTTTGCGGCTTGCTCGCGGGTATTTTATTAGCACTTGTCTTTTCTGACGTAGTGTTGTATATCCTGAGCCAAATTCACACAAATGAGATTACGTACCAGTTACAGCATTCTTTTTTAGCCAGATGGATGATGAATGAAGGTAAAACGGTTTTTCAAACAGTATTGAAAATGCGATCCGCTGGTTAAAGCGGATCGCATTTTCTTGAATTATGACTTTCTCCTCATCTCGGTTGGCACAAACAGGTCGATGATACCGATAACGAGTGATGCCAGTAAAGCACCGAGTACAGTGACACGCATACCTGGCACAAATAGTTGAGCCACATAGAGAACAACTGCACCGGAAATAAAGCCAACAATACCTCGCCCATACGGCGAAATCCTTCTCCCGAAGAGTGCTTCGATAGCCCAGCCAAGAGCTGCGATAACTACTGCGGCGATGAGAGCAGACCAAAATCCCATAACGCCAAAACCGGGTACCAAATAACCTACAAACATAAGCACCAGTGCGGAAACAATAAACCGAACTATCGTACCAAGAAAACTCATTTTTGTTCCCCCCTGTGAAATGTGTCGACTATAGCGTAGACAGAACCGTAAAGTTTCATGTGGTACAATGTATGGGAATTTTGGATTTACATGAAGAAAGCAGGATGAATCGATGGAGGAGCGGACTTTACGCATCCTTGAATTTAGTAAAATCAAAGAACAGATTCGAGTACAGGCTGCGTGTAGTCTGGGCAAAGATCGTTTGTCTGAACTAAAACCTTATGAGTTAATGACAGAAGCGAATCAGGAACTTGAAACTGTTGATGAAGCAATGCAAGTGTTATACCGTTTTGGCGAATTGCCGTTTGGCGGTATAACGGATGTGAGATTAGATATCCAAAAAGCAGCAATTGGCGGAACGCTTTCTGGAGAATCTTTAATTGCGATTGCAAATTTTATTGCAGGCGGTAGAAATATAAGAAATTCCATTGAAAAAATCTCTGATATGTTTCCTATCCCGAGACTTTCACAAGCTTGCGAATTACTTTATGATGCAAAACGGGTTGAACAGGAAATCCGCTCTGCTATTGATGAGGATGCATCAATATTCGATAACGCAAGTCCACAATTGCGCTCGATTCGTCACGAAAAAAGAGGAGCCGAGGCAAAGGCCAGGCAGGTACTAGATCAGTTGCTTAGAACCCATCAAAAGTATTTGCAAGAACCGGTCATCGCAATGCGTGGAAGTTTTTACTGTCTCCCTGTGCGTGTGGATAGTAAATCCCAAATTCGTGGAATCATACGAGACTATTCTGCGTCTGGGTCGACGGTGTTCATTGAGCCTCAAGGGGTAATTGAGGCAACTGAGCGTATACGGGCACTTACTGTTGAAGAAGAACATGAAATCGAACGGATATTACATCATATTTCAGGTCTTGTAGCGGGTATAGATAAAGAGCTTCTGGAGAATACAGTTATTCTTGGTCAGATTGATGCTTGGTTTGCAAAAGCAAAATACGCAAAACAAGAAGAATGTACACGCCCGAATTTAAATCAAAATGGAATATGGCATTTATCGGGTGTTCGGCATCCACTTTTAGATAAAGAAACTGCTGTTCCGATTGATGTATCTCTTGGAGAAACATATTCAATGCTGATTGTCACTGGACCAAATACAGGTGGTAAAACCGTAAGTTTAAAGACGATTGGCCTTGTAACAATCATGGCGATGTCAGGATGCTTTATACCTGGGAAAAGGGCTTCAGACATTGCTTGGTGCAGTGGTATATATGCAGATATTGGGGACGAACAAAGTATTGAGCAAAGTCTGTCGACATTTTCCTCACATATGCGTTCAATTGTAGCGATGTTAGATCATTTACGGCACGACAGCCTTGTTTTATTGGACGAATTGGGTGCAGGCACTGACCCAGGTGAAGGCGCCGCGCTTGCAATTTCAATTCTTGACTATCTAAATAATATTGGTTGCAAAGTTGTAGCAACGACACACTATGCAGAACTAAAGGGCTATGCATTTACAGAACCGAATGCCATAAATGCCTCGGTTGAATTTGATGTTTCAACACTCAGGCCAACCTACAGGCTCCTTGTCGGCGTACCGGGGCGTTCGAATGCGCTTCTAATTGCTGAACGTCTGGGTTTAAGCCGAGACATTATAAATCATGCAAAAGACCTGGTTGGTGCAAATGACACGAGGACGGAAGAACTAATCTTGCAAATGGAGAAAGCACGGAAAATTGCTGAAGATGCAAGAAATATTGCAGAGCAAGAAAGAAAGGAAGCAGAAGATTTCAAATCAAAATGGCAAAAAATGCACGATGAGCTTGAAATTGAAGCAGAAAATACGAAAGCAGCAGCCGTAACCGAGGCTAAACAAATTGTTGAGAAAGCAAGCCAGGAAGCAGAACGTATCATTCGTGAACTTCGTAGCAAACAAAAATCTGCTGTGGTTAAAGATCATGAGTTGGTCGAACTTAGAAAGGGCTTGGAATCGGCACTGCCTGAACAAAAACGCATCGCTAGGCGCAAGACCCAAAAGTTTGAAGTTCAGGCAGGCAATCGTATTCGTGTTCTGACTCTTGGGCAAAAAGGGGATGTTCTTGACGTGTCAAGTGACGGTAAATCTGCCACTGTACAGTTAGGCCTCTTACGCATGAAAGTGGACATAAGTGATCTCGAAATACTGGATGCGGGAAGAGCAAAAGAGGCACCTGTCACGAGAAGAACTATTTCTGCAGATAAGGATATTCGGATGGAACTTGATGTGCGCGGTGAAACTGTTGATGATGCACTGCTTCGCATTGATAAATATCTGGATGATGCCGTTATGGCTGGACTCAGACGAATTGTTATCATCCATGGGAAAGGAACTGGCGCTTTACGCGATGCAGTCCGGCGGTATTTAGGGAATCATCCTCAAGTCTCCTCCAGAATGGCTGGAGGGCCGGGAGAGGGTGGAGACGGAGTCACCGTGGTAGCCGTTCGAGTATAGGACATTGTTCTTTTATAGGTTCCTGCATTTTTGCATTTGTGCAGGGACCTTTTAATTGGTTTAGATATTTAATTTAGCAATGCCGAGTGACATGTTATCCCAAAGGATGTCTTCTACCATATATCGTTCCTCATCGCTGCAGTGAACGAGCAGGAACACTTCTGTTGCAATATTATGACTTGCCGCTTTGTTGTTTTGTTTTTTTACAAATAAGAGTTTCAGCAGAAAACCGATAAGGAGTCCTGCGATTAAACCAATGAGCCCCCATAAAATTGGCCCCCATTTTAAGACCATCCCGTAAATAGCTCCTAAAAGCATTCCACACGTGCCTAAAACCGCAGCAACATCGAACATGCTAATTCCATCAGCCCTGTGGATTGTATCAAACAGCTTTCTTTCCTCGGTTCTTTTATCGAGCGGGACAGCTAGGATATGATTTTTTTGTATTCCTTTTTGTTCTAAGGCTGTAATGGCTAATTCTAAGAAAGTTGATTGTTCAAAGGATGCAATGACGTACATACCCTCACCTTTGACCCTTTCAGTCATTATATTGGCATTTTATATCCAATTTTTTGATAATTGTCCCTTAACCATTTCGACTGCTCTTTTTCGAACAGCTTGTTATTCTCTACTGCAGAAACATACGAATCATAAATTTGAAATCCATAGACTGTTGGGAAATAAAGTAACCACTGCATATCTGCGATATTTTTAGCGTAATCGAAATATCCAATCATCGTAAAATAAAATGCCTGTAATCCATGTGAAAAATAAAGCACGGCAACTGTCCAAGCAACAAAAAATAATCCTTGGATAATTTTGTGCAAATATAAATTGCCAAGCCCAGGCATCAATGCAGACCATACCGCCGCGAGCCAAGGACTCCGCTTATCTAAAAAATTTAAATCCAATGAATTGATAATGAAAGGTTTTATTGGAGCATCTTCTCTATCTGCCAGGATATATAATTTATTCATATCGACTGCTCCGCGGTAGGAATCCCAAGCAGAATATGTATAAACCGCTAAATAGAGAAGGAGCCATCTGGTATTGATAGCATGCTTAGCCAAATCAAAATTTCCAGAAATGGAATACATAATTGCGAGATTTACTTTAGCTCCTGTGTTGACGACAATTCCCCAGATAATAAGAATAATGCCTTTTAGCTTCCGATCTTGCATTAAATTTCCAAGTCCTGGTGTAAGAAGAGACCAAAGTGCAGTTATGTAAGGATTTATTAAGTGTATTTGGTTGGTAGTGAATGGAGACAGATATACTCTTGGATAACGCGCAAATGTATTTTGCTCCAAAACTGAACACCTCACAAAGGCAATTTGAAACTAGTCCTTTGATAGTTATCTCGTAAAA
>JAKADF010000060.1 GCA_021820805.1 Bacillota bacterium | reverse complement strand
ACGTACGGGCCTGATAAGCTCGAAGTAGAGCTTATTGATGACGGTGTTGGCGTACAAACGGTCAACTTTCAGGAGCTTGCAGAGACGGGACGAGTCGGACTCATGCTTTGCAGGGAGCGGTTAAGGGCAATTGGCGGATCGCTTGAACTAAAACCGGCACGCTCTATGACTACAGTGAATCCGTCTAAAATAAAAGACCAAGCAGATTTCGAAACTGAGGGATGCAAATTAGTCATCACTATTCCAGCGGGGAGGAGTTTGTCTTCGTGAATAAGCCGGCTATCCGGATTGCAATCGCTGACGATAACGAGAAATACCGTAGCACTCTCTGTACTGTGCTCGAATATGAACCGGATTTTGAAGTAGTCGCACTTTGGAGTCACGGCGGGGAAGTACTAACAAAGATAGGCAGTGCTTCACCAGATGTACTACTTCTTGATTTACATATGCCCCATATAAACGGGATAGAGACAATGAAACGCCTTCAGTACAGCAACGTGAATGCAAAAATCATTATCCTGACAATGTACGATGATGCTGAATATGTGCTGGAAACGCTAAAGTCAGGTGCATCGGCTTATTTAGTAAAGGATGGATCGTCCGAGGAAATTGTACGAGCTATCCGTGAGGTTGCATCCGGCGGATCTGTTATCCACCCTCAGGTTGCAAAAACGATTATTGCACAATTCCAGGATACTGTAGAATTAAGTGATTCCTGGCAGTCAGTGCTTACAAGCCGAGAGATGGACGTACTTAGAGAACTTGCGCAGGGCAAGACAAATGAGGAGATTGCTGAGACGCTGCACATTACGATTAAAACTGTAAAAAACCATGTATCAAGCATTCTTTCAAAACTCCACGTAACAGACAGAACCCAAGCCGTCATCGTTGCTATGAAACAGCGCTGGCTTCCTGCGTAATCTAAGGCGGACAAAAGCCGAGTCGGTGCAAAAGGTGAGCATTAGCCTCTGCAGAGAAAATTTCAAAAATCATTTGTGGGTGGTCAAGACATCGTTCCGGTGCAAACCTAACTGTTGTGCATATAATGCAACAGGGGGTGAGGGCGATGGTGGAGGCACTCATCTTTTGGGCACTTGCAATGTATGGAGCGACTATGGTTGTTTATCAATCCGTAGGTGCTATCGTTATGCGAAAGGTACATCAGAATCGCGAGGAGATTCATTTTGTCATCACGCAAAATGCAGAAGAGTGTATTGAGGGTGTCCTTCGTTCATTGATTTTACTGACTCTTTTTGGTCACAGCAAAGAGCGCATTGTTGTAATTGATGTTGGCTCTGCAGATGATACGAACCGGATTGTGTTAAAAATGGCTGAGAAGAATCACAATATCGAGTATATCGCCGCTCGAGATGAACATGATGTATCTTCTATTCTAGAAACGAGCTGCACTTCAAACCCAACTGTAGGACATATCCACGATTTGCGTCATCCTCATAATAAAAATGTAGGCAATCTGTAAGATACCACTCGGGACAAAAGTCCTATAAAATTTTCTGATCCGTTCGTTTAAAGTTGACAATATACGATAATTTTCAGCAAAATACGGGACGCAAGTCCTGTTTTTGTCGTTTTTGATAGAAAAACCTTCCTATTTCATTATATAATTCTGTTGAACTTTACATCTTGCGATACTTCAGAAAATTCGTTTAGCAGCAGGAGAGTGTCATTTGTCACTCGAAAATTTAATGTCAGACATCCCTAGAATCGTACAAGCATTGCATATAAAAAGTACAGGAGGAATGTTTATGGCAAGCAAATTGAAGGTGGCTGCAATATTTGGGGCAATCTTATTGTTCTCAATTGCAGGGGAAGCAGGCTGGATACCAGGCGTTGACGTGGTTTCAGGCTCATTTTTCTTCTAAAAACAAGAGGTGGCTGGGTGTTTCGCCCCAGCCTCGTATTTTATTTAGAGAGGACTTGCAGTAATGATTTTTATTCTTCCACTTTTGATAGGATGCGTTATTGGCCTAGTGAGGGGAGGAAGTATTTCAAACTTAGCATTTTTAAAACTAAAAAGACTCTGGATTTTACCAGTTGCGTACGCTGTTCAATATACTTCCATCTATTATTTGCGAGGCTTGGAATATGAATTTTTGATTCTGCTCAGTTATCTCATGTTGATTCTATTTTGCTTGCTAAATCAACTAGTAGCAGGAGTAAAGATTGCAGCTGTTGGGATATTTCTAAACTTCTTAGTTATGGTCACAAATCACTTCAGGATGCCGGCTTATTTGCCATCCGTTATGCGTATTGATCCAAAAGCAGCTTTACTTTTGAAACAAGGATTAATCGGTAAAAGTATTGCGATGTCAGGAAGTACGCATCTCAATTTTTTGGGCGACATATTTTCGGTTCATATTGGCAGGGGCAGTCTAATCAGCATTGGAGACATTTTATTTAGCATCGGGATTGCAGTTTTGATTCAACATGCTATGCGGACTGAAGGGACGTATACATCAAATGACGATGCAAACTAGTGTGAAAAGGCTCATCATCTTATATGCTTCTCTTATGTGGCTTGGGCTTAGTTTTTATGCTTATTTGCGCACACAGGTGTTTTCAAGTTCTGATTGGGTAGTTTTCTGTGTTTTAACTGGTTTCATTTTACTTACCGAAAGATTAAATATCCAGATATCGAACGGACAAAGGTTTACATTTGAGACGGTATATTTAGTAGGTTTTTCTCTTTTGTATCCCATGCATGTCGTTTTGTGGTCATGTTTATTGTGTGCAGTAGTCTCAGGAATTTTGCGATTACGATTTTGGTTTATACCGCTCTGCAGTTATACAGGACTTGCATTATGTATGGTTGTTGGTGAAACAGTATTTAAAGTTTTCTCCGGAGCGCATACACCATTTTCACTTGCAGAGTGGGTTCCTCTGCTTCTATATTGCGCTATGTATTTCATTACTAATGTGTTATTTATGTCTGTCTATTTGTTTATCCGGTTTCAAGGGTCCGCTGTTAATCATTTAAAAGAGGCATTCACAACCCAGTTTATTGTGGTGTATGCTGTCACGCTTCTGATTGGTGTTCTCCTCGCCATCGTCCTTCATTCTTCCGGGCTAACTGGAGCATTTTTGTTTACCGCACTTGTTCTTCTTATTTCTTATTCATACCGTGATTATTTCAGAATGGCGAATCATTTTAAGCAGCTTGCAACAACAGACGAATTGACGGGGCTGAATAATCACAGGTATGTTCAGTCGGCCATTGATAAACATATCCAACTGCGTAATCCATTTGTGATACTCATGATAGATATCGATAAATTTAAAGTCTATAACGAAAAATATGGCCATGTACATGGCGATGAAGCGTTGCGAAAGCTTGCTGCCATTTTAAAAGAACAAAAGGTCAGAGATGGAGAGATTGCACGGTTTAGCGGTGATAAATTTGCCTTCGTTCTTAGAAATTGTGATTTAACACGCGCAACCGCAATTGCAGAAAACATTAGGCGCCAAGTAACAACAGTTTTTTCACACGAGTCAATCTCTTTTGCGCCGCCGCTTACAGTGAGCATTGGAATCGTTCAATACCCAGAAATGGCCCAAGATAAAACAGCGTTATTTATGATGGCAGATGAAGCACTGTATAAAAGTAAAGTGACAGGCCGCAATCGAGTGTCAATTTTTACAACCGTCCTGGATGAGATGAAAAGGGAAATTACACAAAATGACGGAGATGAAGAAATTTACAATACAATTCGAGCTTTCCTTGCAATCTTGAATTCAAAAGACCAGTATACATACGCACATACAGAGCGAGATGTAGTTTATTCTGAGGCTCTGGCGAGAAAAATCGGCCTCTCACAAGAACGAATCAGGTATTTACGATTCGGCGCTTTTTTGCATGATATAGGAAAAGTTGAAATCCCGTATGAAGTGCTTACAAAGCGTGGGTCACTCACGGATGAAGAATGGGAATTGATGAAGACTCATGCGGAAATTAGCGAGAAAATTGCTCGGCCTATAGAAGGACTAGAGCCTTGCTTGCCGATTATTCGCCATCATCACGAACGGTTTGATGGGAATGGTTATCCAGACGGCATCAAAGGGGAAGAAATTCCATTTGAAGCACGGATATTAACGATTGCAGACAGTTTTGATGCAATGACCACAAGTCGACCATATCAAAAGAAACGGTCCGTGGAAGCTGCGTTTGAGGAATTGCGCCGTTGCGCTGGAACACAGTTTGACCCTGACCTAGTGGAACCATTCATTGAGGCGGTTTTAGAAATTGGCTTGCTGCAAAAAAACGAAGAGGTTGTAGCTGGATAACAAAATATAAAGGCCAGTGTTTTAACCTGGCCCATTATTTTTGTAATGATGAGCATCTGAAGTGAGCAGAGTTTAGGCAATATAATGATCTTCGTGTTTAAATACCAATTCTTCAGTTTTCTTAGTGAGCTCAAATACGGACTCGCTGTCTTCCAATTCCCCGTACCATAAAATTAACTGAGCCCAAATATGCACTAAGTACTCAGGCTGCTGTGTTCCATCAAGTTTATCAGCTACGGATTCTAACAGTGTGATTGCTTCACGGACGCGGCCATTCAATTTTAGGATTTTTGCTTTATAAATGTGTAACCTAGACTCTACTTCACGTGCATGTGCAGATTGCTCAGTTTCAGTTGCATAATCTTCAATAATCTCCAGACAACGTTCAATGCGCCGATTTGCGGCTTGAATATCGTTTTTATTCAAATATTGCTCGATCCGCTCACACTCTGCTTCAATAAACGTAGTAGGGCTGATGGATGCGGCTGCAAAGGCAGCGTGGTTCCAAGGGTCGATAGTGTGGGCTGACTCGCCTTGCGGCAATTTCACATGAATATAGATATATTGCTCTACGAGACGGGCTGACTCGAGTAAAGAGACGGCTCGTTCGGATAAAGATTTCGCTCTCGAAACGTCAATATTCAGAAAGTTTTTTGCCTCTTCAATCAGCGACTCTCCGATGCTCCGAAAATCGACAAACACACGGGATAATTCCGCAGCTTCCGTAAGGTATAAATTTGGCTGGCTTTGTTCTTCGCTTTTGGCATCTTGATTTATTGAATCCATATGGATAAGAATATCGAGCAGTTCTGCTTGAATTGAAATACTGGAGACAAGCCCGCTTTCTGCAATCGAATTTCCAAGTTCAATAGCTTTTTTCCATTCGTGCATTGCACCTTCATGGTTGTTTAAGTCATACTCAACGTATCCGGATTCTTTGCAAACTCGGAACTGTAAGTACAAATCTTGTGTCCGATAGGCAAGTTCACGCAACTGTTCGAGACCTGACATTGCCTCGTAATAATCCTTCATATAACGATGGCATGTCGATTTCAAAAGTAAATACTCTTGGAAATTGGAACCAAGCGGTTCCTGCGGAGGAACTTTCGAGAGTATTTCTAACGCCTTTTCAGGCTGCTCTGTAAGTAAATAGTAAGATGCAATTCCAAGATAAGCAGTTGCGGTAAATTGTTCGTCAAGATCATTCATGAAGTACTCGACGGGCATGCCAAGTCGGTTTGCGAGACTCGTAAGAAGCGCGTATGAAGGCTTTGCTCGATCTGCCTCAATCTGGCTGATCATGCTTGCCGTAACCAGGCCGGCGCTAAGGTCGCTTTGAGTCAGACCACGTTTCGTTCGGACTTCGCGTATTCTTTCACCAATTGTAGGCATGCTTTCACCAACTTTTCTTTCTTTTAATTTTAAAATTAATAGATTCGGACAAGTCTGACAAGTCCTTGCATCATTTCAAATGATACCATATTGCCACTAATTTTGAGTACTATATAAAATTAAAGTGGAAATTTTTTTCGGGGGTTGAACGTGTGCAAAAAGTGTTGGTAGTGGATGACGAAGAGTCGATTCGTACACTGGTTGCTTACAATTTTGAACGTGCTGGGTTTCATGTTACACAAGTAGGCGATGGACGTACAGCATATGACCTTGTTCGAGGTGCAACAGATGAGTTTGACCTTATTGTACTAGATTTAATGCTGCCTGAGATGGACGGCATGGAAGTCTGCAGAAAACTTCGTTTCGACAAAGTGGATGTTCCGATTATTCTTTTGACGGCAAGAGACGATGAACTAGATCTCGTTTTAGGCCTCGAACTAGGCGCAGATGATTACGTCACAAAACCGTTCAGCCCGCGCGAATTGCTTGCAAGGGCTCGTGCAGTGTTAAGGAGGTTCGATGCCGCAGGCGGAGAACCGGAACTAAAGGTGGAAAGTGACCCAGGTAAGAGCATTCGCATTGGCGATGTTTTCATCGATTTACTCCGCCATGAGGTGAAAGTTGCAGGCAAGATATTGAACCTTACACCAAAAGAGTTTGATTTACTCGAGTATTTGATGCAAAACCAGGGGCGAGTCCTTTCTAGAGACCAATTGCTCGATCACGTTTGGGGCTACACATCCCACGCCGACACACGCATTGTCGACGTCCATATGTCGCATTTGCGGGATAAGATTGAGGCGGATCCTAAAAACCCAAATTACATTCTTACTGTACGCGGAGTCGGCTACAAATTTCTAGAAAGAAAGGACTGAGATGATGATTTGGGCAGCAGTTGTATCAGTTTGCTTAGTCATCGGAGTCGTCACGGGTGCTGCGATTCGCCGTTTGTCAGAGCCAATGTATCATCAAAACATGCACGTTGCCGGCCGAAGCGGTGGAGCAAGAGGCGGGGCTAGGGATGAAGAGATTGAGCGTCTTTCAGAAGAGCGTGATCTTTTGAAACATATTCTCGAGGACATGAGCACTGGCGTCATTTACATAGAGTTAAGCGGTAAAGTCCGAATTGTAAACCGAATGGCAGAATTGATGTTTAAAAAACCAGCCGAACAATGGAAGAATCGGGAGCATTGGGCAATTTTGCGCGACTATGACCTGGGCGCAAGAATTGACGAAGCTCTTCTCTTTGGTGCACCTTGGCACGGAGAACTTAAGCTCAGTGATAAGCAGACCATAGATATACGACTTGTACCGATTGATACAATCATCCACCACGGCGACATTGAAGAACGTGCACACAATGTACTTGTCATCTGCAACGATGTGTCTGATTGGAAACGCACCCAGCTCATGAGAAGCGAGTTCGTTGCAAACGTGTCTCATGAGTTAAAAACTCCGATTGCTGCCATCCGCGGTTTCTCCGAAACCCTCCTCGACGGAGATGTTGACCAAAACACCCAAGAGAAATTCCTGCGGATGATATACGAAGAGTCTAATCGTATGGGCAACTTAGTCTCTGATTTACTCGAGTTATCAAAGCTTGAAGCAACAGAAAACCGCGTAACCCCAACATCAGTGAATCTGACTCAAATTGTGGACCGCGCAATGGACAGGCTCCAGGCCACGGCCAAGAACCGCAATATCGAACTCAAATCCAAACTCCCCGAAAAAGTCACAGTCTGGGCAGATGAAGACATGATTCTCCAAGTGCTTCTCAACCTAATGGTAAACGCCACCCACTATACAAACGAAGGCGGCACAATTACCATCACTTGCGACGTGCTCGTTGACAGAGTCAAAGTCCACGTCCTCGACACCGGAATCGGCATCGACGAAGAACACCGCGACCGTGTTTTCGAACGCTTCTACCGCGTCCAACGAGACAGAAGCCGCGCTTCCGGCGGCACCGGCCTCGGCCTCTCCATCGTCAAACACATCATCACCGCTCACGGCGGCCAGGTCGGCTGCGACAGCGAAGTCGGCAAAGGCAGCGACTTCTGGTTCACCCTCTCCCGCCTCGAAAACCCGCGCTTTAGCGTCCGCGGTGACTCCGGGCGTGCCCGGGCGGAGGCTTGAGAGGAATGGGGCGGCTTGGCTTTGGGGGGCCGCGGTGGCCCGGGCGCCCGGACGTGGGGCGGATCGGAACTAGGCGGATTAAGCTGGCGAATGGGGGCAGGGGGCGAGAGTCGCCAAATACCGTATGGGGGTATGTCGGGTGAATGCCCAGTGAATAAGTATCGGAATGATACCTATTAGGGAGTGCGGTTATGGCGAACGGATTAGATAAATGCCACAATGGTGCCTATTGCTGAAAAGGGCCGGGTTATCGAACAGGGTAGATGGCGAAATGACGGCCATTACCGGGGAGGGGTTCCATGGAATGAAGAGGATAGATGATGAAACAGTGCTTATTGTCAGCCAAGGAATCGCTGCTCTAGGAGAATAAATGCCAAGATGGCAGTTAATGCTCAAGGCCTGGCCGCTCTTATAGTTTCAATAAGTGCCAAAGTATCCGCTCCTACGCAGCCAGGGACTGAATTAGAAGGGTGATAATTCAAATGGATCTAAACTCTGGATTCTCTAGTCACTTTCTAGCAAGGAGAATATGGAATAGTTTCCTGGATGAGCTTTTTCCAGAGGATTGCCCATACTGCAAGCTCTGTCGTAAGCCTCTGCCGAGGAACAGCCAGCAGGTTATGAAAAGAAACGGGATTTTAAACAGAATATGGAACTCAAGTGCGAACGTAGCAAAAGTTCCAAGCAGCCAATTATCAGCTGAGGCATCGAATTCCTCAGAAATGGATGACAACTTAGATTTGGAGAAATCAATCGACTCCATTTGTCCATTTTGCATTCAGGAGGCAGAGCAAGTTAAGCTAGTAAACTTGCTGAAGCATGTTGGACTTTCCAGACCGAACTACTTAGATTCAGCAGAATCAAAAGCTCAAAATATGCCTCGTCCTAAGATGTTGAACCAAATGGAACTAGATCCCGATAATCACCAACCGAATCTCCGCGATCCGAATCCCAATGCAAATCTCAATCTGAATCCAAATCCAAATCCGAGCACCACCAATCTGCATCGTCTGCCGATTGTCTGTGCGCTTGAATATACGGGGTTTGTCCGAACATCGATTCGTCATTTCAAGTATGACGGGCTGACGGAAATTGTCCCGTGGTTTACAAGAGCAATGCAGCAAGCGGCGACAAAGAGACATGTGTTTGAAAATGTGGATGGAGTTGTTCATGTGCCAACATCGGCGGATCGAGCGAAGAAACGCGGCTACGACCAAGCCCATCTGCTTGCAAACGTCATTGCAAAAGCCGCGAAAAAGCACCACATACAAGTACTTTACCGCCGCCAAGACGAAAAGGGGATTTTTACTCAGTCTCAGACCGCAAAGTCAGCCATTGAAAGAAGAAATTCGCTGCAAGGCAAGTTTGTATGCACAAGGCCCGAGTTGATTCAAGGAAAACGTATCTTGTTAGTCGATGATGTGGTGACAACAGGAGCGACGTTGCAGACTTGTGCGAATCTGCTTCTATCAGCGGGGGCCAAATCAGTGATAGGTCTAGTCGTTGCATATGTGCGGTAAGGGAATCCAGTGTTAATTTGCATCCTCTGATTTAAGGGACGTATGATTTGACCTTGCTTAAGTCCCCTAACTCCGGCCCTAAAGTCCGCTACCACCCAAAGCTCCCACCCGAGCCGTATCCTCCAACCACACTCCCCGTCACGAAATCTTCTTCACATAAAACGCGATGCCGTGTGCCCATGTGTTCATAGCGGCTTTGTCTGCGGTTGCACCAGCGATGTAGCGTTCATGGCCGGTTTTGTCGATGAAAAATACGAATGATGAATGCTGAATATCGCCAGTCTTCGCTGGTGTTACCTGAATGCCGTAGTTCTTCCAAATCGCCTCAAGTGCTTTGGTCGATCCCGTTCCAAAATACCAATTTGCCAGGCTGTCGAGTCCATGGGCCTTGGTGAAATCCATGACATCCTTAGTAGATGCATGGTACTGGTTAACGTTTACCGCGACAAACGCAACATTCTTTGCGGCAGAGGAGCCAAGCAGGCTGTTCGCTTGGCGGATTTCTGCGGAAAGGATTGGGCAAATGTCGACACATTCGGGATCAATAAAAGACAGAACAACAACTTTTCCCCGGAAATTCGACAGGGAGAATGGCTTACCGTTTTGGTCTACAAGATGGAAGTCTGGGGCAGACCTACCATTGATATTACCGATGCTAAGCGCCTGTTGGTAGCTAGCTTCAAGAGCCTTATTCGCTTGGTTTTGTCTATAATGGTTGTAACCTACCGCAAGTGTTGCGATAAGGACGATAATTAGTGGGATTAGAAAGACAGTAGGGTTACTGCGCTTCATAAAAAAGGACCTCCTGTGGAATCTAATCGATTATATTTGAATCTATCCGCTTCCATTACAAACAAGCATACACCTCGAGGTTGGCCGTCGCTAGAAAATGACACACATTATCTGTCGAAATATAGCAATATTTGATAGTCTATGCATCAATCTCTCTGTATAATATGGTTGAGAGGGTGACTGGACCGTGGCAATAGCAAATTGTAAACGATGTGGACGGATTTATAACCGTGTTCGCCGAGATATTTGTCCTTCTTGTATTGAAGAAGAAGACAAAATCTTTTTAAAGGTGCGCGATTTCTTACGCGAACACAAAAACGCCTATATGGAAGATGTAATCCAAGGAACGGAAGTAGATATGGACACCCTGATACAGATGATTCAGGATGGCAGGGTCATTTTGACGGACAACCCAAACATGGGGTATGCATGTGAACGGTGCGGGGGCATGACGCGAAGCGGGCGTTTTTGTCCGAAATGCAGTAAAGAACTTGCAAATTCACTAAATGCTGCAAGTGCAGAAATGAAAAGTAAAGCGGCGGAGAAGCGGAGAAATGGCGGCTACTATATCAGGTAATCTACCAGTTTGGAAACGTCCGCATGTATTCGAGCAGTGTTTTGAAATATCGCAAAGACTTTACTTTGCTTTGAGTGGGGATGAGATATGACCCAAACAGCTGCGTTTGCTTATCGTGAGTGGAGTCAAGATATCATACGAAATCGTGTACAGTCGCATTTGCCGCTCGTGTATAGTGTTGCGCAGCGGATCGCCCGGATTTCGCCCTTAGGCACCCTCGAATTGAACGATCTCGTTAACGCCGGGGTCCTAGGCCTATATAAAGCTGTAGAGAAGTTTGATGAAGAAAATGGGAATACATTTGCTTCCTATGCGGCCCATTATATTCGCGGTGCGATACTCGATG
>JAKADF010000059.1 GCA_021820805.1 Bacillota bacterium | reverse complement strand
CTTTATTTGAATTAAGAAGCTGTGATTCATCTCACAGATCATTAGCATTCACATTGTGTATGCTAATCCTATAGAAGATAAATAGAAGTGGCAGCGAGGTATCGCTGCCACTTGAAAACGGGAGTTAGAAAGGCATGGTATAGACTCTACAATGAAACATTGTGGAGTCTCGTGCGCATTCGGCATATGCGCACCCTTCATTATCATCTAATACATGACTAAATTAGTCAACATCCAAATATCAAATTACGCCGAATTATTTTTAGCCTCCATAAACTAACCCTTTAAACTAATTTGCAGACCTAATTATCTGTTTAGTAATTTGATTATTCATAACAGGTGATGGAAATTACGTAAATAATAGTCGAATACAACGATTGCGATGGAAAGATAAAACAAAATTTCGAACCATGGTTTTTGACTTCTTTTGAATAGATTGACAAGGACATAGATTACCCGAACTAGTATGATGATTAAGCTGATCTGCAAAAGAAGTGCAGGAATCATACTGAGCCACCTCCAACTCGTTCATTTGGTTTAATATTTGTTTATGTGAACATTCTGTGAAGGGCAATGGACATATCAACCAAGCTAAAAAATTTGATGCAATTGTGGCATGAGGCATCGTGAGATTTACAATGGGGAATTTTCACTTAAAAATCGAATAATAAAAGGCCCGTACGTTATTCGTACGGACCAGATTGTCCATATATTATCTAAATTTGAAACCTGCAAATAAGAGGCCAAAGTACATGTGCAGAAGATAGCTCACAATCATGAAATAATTATCAGGATGATAATACTTGTGAAATCTCTATAGCTGCTTCTTCGTCACTGCATACCATTAGAATTGTGTCATCCCCGGCAATTGTACCAAGAAGAGTAGATTTATTCATGCTGTCAATCATGGCTGCAATCGCATGCGCATTACCTGGCAACACTTTAATAACTATCAAATTCTTCGCCCGTGCGATTGAAACAAAAACCTCTGTCAGCTTTCTTCGCAACAGATCAATTGTAACTGTCGAGGTCGCAACAGGTATCGCATATTTATACCGGCCGTTTGAGCCAACAACTTTTATTAAATGCAATTCCTTAATGTCTCTTGAAATCGTTGCTTGTGTAACAGGATAACCAGACTCTTCAAGCGATTTCACCAAGTCTTCCTGGGTTTCAATTTCATATTGACTTACAATCTCTTTAATACGCATATGGCGCTTCTCTTTCACGAAACACCCTCCATTACCGAATGGAATTTGCTTTGAATATTGGCCAGATGACATAATCAGCTCTTCCGATAATTGCGGATCTTGAAACATACTTATGAACCCAAAGCCGACTGTCGTCCGATATATTACGGTTGTCTCCAAGCATAAAATAATGCCCTTCGGGAACATGGTAAGGCCCAAAGGTTCCTTCTGTTACAAGCCCATGTAAATAAGGCTCGTTTAAAATTTCACCATTGCGATACACATGTCCATTATGTATGTCGATGGTATCTCCCGGCAACCCTATCACTCTTTTTACGTAGATTTTACTCGGGTCATCAGGAAAATGAAAAAGAACAATTTCTCCTTCATAAATATTTGAAAACTCTGTTGCCAAATGATTTACTATGATACGGCATGGACTTGGAATGACCGGAACCATGGAAGGGGTAGGCACATACGCTACACTTACTACAAACCGCATAATAATTAAAGCAATTCCAACCCCTGAGCCAATCGGCCAAAACCATTCCCACAATTTACGCATGAATTCACCTCTAAACTTCTGCAAAACACAAACTTAGTATGCCGAAAATATAATACGAATGCCAGTCCATTTCAAAAGCAACTAAGTTCACATAACTTACCCACAGTTCGGAAACAACTCACTTTGCACTGCGAATATGTTCCCACTTTTGAAATATAAAAGGTGTAAACCCACTTACTACAACAGCCATTGCCGCACCCGCGATATCGTCAGAGCCGTAGTGAATGCGAAGGTACAGAGTTGCAAAAATAATAAGTGTAACCATTGGCGCATAAAAATACAGCCATTTCCGTTGATATTTTGCTATATAAATTGCCATCAAAATAGAAGTTGCCGTATGAAGACTTGGAAAGCAATCCCTTGCGATGAACGCTCGATTCATAGTAAACGCAGGCGCTATATCTCCAAGAGATGTTGTATAGTGCATCGTAAATCCTGGGCCTATGACAGGAACAAGAATATAACAGGCATAGCCTGTGTAGAAAGCAATTAACGTGGCTAAAAGATATTCAGAAGCTGCTCGCCTGCTTGCAAATGAAAGGATGAGAATGGTTGCAAATAACAGCCAAAACCAAGATACATATGCTCCTGTTAGAATATTCGTCAGCCAGTGCTCTGAAATTGGTTCAAGCCATAGAGAAACTTGTTTACCAAACAAGGTTTTATCCATTAACTGAATCACAGAATCCCGAAGCCCCGGCGTAAGCACTGGAACGTAGAAATTAACAACTCTAAATACGATTAAAAGCAGACAATACGCCAGGAATATCCGTAATGTGTACCAAAATCGATTCGCAGTTTCTGCTTTGTTTCTCTGCATCCAATATCCGACCAGAAATAAAGAGGCAGCACCAACAGCAATTGCATAAGGGACGAATTTACCATAAATAATCAAAATGACAAACAACATATGCCAATGATAACCGGGCATTTCAGCATACGAATCTAGCTTCCCTGCGTATGCAAAAAAGATATATGCTGCAGCGATTGAGGCAAAAATACCAATCCATTCAAATAACTCTAATTGCGCGATAAAACGAAGCTTTGACTTCAAAACAACCGAACTCCCATTCTCCCATTGATAAAACGCAATTAATAAAACACAATTTTGCCGAGCACTGAAGGTACCCGTACAATTGCACGCAGTACTCCAATATGTGTACACTTATTTTAACAAGTGCGCAACCGGGGTGGTTTCATTTGAGCGTTATTGTCCACATTGACATGAATGCATTTTACTGTTCTTGCCATGCTGCGGATGAGCCGATTCTGTACAAGGGAAAACCAACCGCAGTTGCGGGTAACCCGAAGACGCGTCACGGTATTATTGTTACAGCGAGTTACGAAGCACGCAAATTTGGCGTTAAGGCAACGATGACGGTAGCACAAGCACAAAGGCTCTGCCCGACAATCCTTTTAATACCGCCGAACTTTGAACTGTACCGCTCTTATTCCAATCATGTATTTTCAATCGTGCACTCATTCACTCCGGTTGTAGAAATCTTTAGCATTGATGAGTGTTTCGCGGATATAACAGGCAGTTCCCAGTTCGGTTCTCCTCTTGAAATTGCAGACAAACTGCAAAAAGACATTCTAGAAAAGCTTGGTTTGCCTTGTTCTATCGGCATAAGTCCAAATAAGTTTTTAGCAAAAATGGCAAGCGATTTTCGAAAGCCTATGGGAATAACCGAGATATGGTCTAATCAGCTTCAGGATATTTTGTGGCCTATACCAATCGAGGACATGTTCGGAGTAGGTAAACAAACTGCAAAAAGACTAAAATACATGGGCATACAAACCATTGGCGATTTGGCTAATTTTAATTTGGATAAATTAATTCGCTCTTTTGGGGCACGAGGGAAAATTCTGTTTGAACGTGCGAACGGAATAGACGATACCCCGGTAGAAGGAGACTCAGAACATCCAAAAAGCATAGGGCACTCCATAACCCTTATGCAAGATACAAACGACGAGGATGAAATTCAAACAACACTAATGAACTTAGCCGATCAAGTGGGGCGCCGCGTTCGCAAACACCAGTTTGTTGGTCGAACAATTTCAATAACGATTCGCTTTAATAACATGAAGACGATAACTAGGTCTCGAACACTTGAGTCACCAACTGACTTAACTGAAGAAATCTATGCACATGCGAAGTCCCTCGTATTTACGAACCTAAGATCTCACCAAAAAATACGACTCTTGGGTATCAGTGTTTTGCAACTGACTGAAAGAGCAGATTTGGAAAATAAAGAAAAAGGATATGCAGTTCAAACTTCACTATTTTCTGATATAAATCAGGACTCCAAAATAAAGCAACAAAACACGAAACGGCTTCGCAGATTGACCGAGGTAACGGATAAGTTGCGAAACCGTTATGGAGAAGATATTGTTATTCGAGGAAGCATGATGCGGCAACATGAGAGTAACCAGATTCGTAATAAAAAAATTCACGGTACATCTTTACAAAAAGATAACTTGTACGATTAGAAGGTGAAAAAATGACGGTTTTTGGCGGTGCACTTGCTCCGATTGGTACGATGTTACTACTCTTTATCTGTGGTGCCTGTTTTGTTTGGTGGGCTGCGCGTAAGTCCTAATATGCTCTGCGGCGCTGCACTGGCTCATCCAAAATTGTCACTTCATTATCTTTTTCTTCAAGCATTTTGCTTCTTTCTTTATCCGCACCAACCAAAAAATATATATTTGCAGCAATTGTAAGTGCTGTAAATAAAATCCAAAGGACAACGAACGATCCTGCGATTCCCGGATGAATTTCTGGCATTCGAGGAATTCCATAACCAGCTAATAACAATAACCCCGATGTGTATGCAAGCGCTTTTTGCTTCGGCTTGTCTACGTACATGATTTTTCGTCTCAAAGAAAGCCCTCCTCAGACCCGGTATTTCCTTAGTCAGTCCAATTTTATGCCTGTCTTTTGGATGATATGTTCCTGCAGAGACGAATGAATAGCTTTCAGGTACTTGCGGCACGCTTAACAATGAATTACAAATGGACTGAACAAGGGGGATTTTGTCGATGACGGTTCTGGAGAACTTCGACCGCTGGAAAGAGTTTCTCGGAGAGAACGTTGACAAAGCTCAATCAATGGGCTTTAGTAAAGAGCAAATCACGAATGTTGCTTCTAGAATGGGCGAATTCTTGTCGAGTAAAGTTGATCCTAAAAACGAACAAGAACGCTTATTGAAACAACTATGGGATGCTGGCGACGAAGGCGAACGCCACACGCTAGCTGGACTTATGGTCAAAATGACCGACAAAGCCCACTAATTTAAAGTAAAGCGACAGGCGGTGGACCTTTTATCCGCCGCCTGTTTCATTACACTTCAAACGACTCACCAGGTGTTAAATATACGCCATGCAAATGATTCTCATTTAAGTTATTCACAAATGCTTCTCCGTCTTGTTCAATCAGCGGGAAAGTATTGTAATGCATTGGAATTACGTTTTTTGCTTGAATCCACTTCGCTGCAATGAATGCATCTTCCGGACCCATGGTGAAATTATCTCCAATTGGAAGTGCTGCAACATTAATATTATTTAGTTCTCCGATAATTTTCATGTCACCGAATAACCCCGTGTCTCCCGCATGGTAAAACGTTTTTCCGCTCATCGTAAGAAGTATGCCAGTTGGCGGACCGACATATTTCATGCCGTCTTCTGTTTCCATTCCAGAACCATGAAATGCTAAAGTAAGCTTAACTTTGCCGAACGGGAATTGGTGCGCTCCGCCAATATGGAGAGGGTGGGTCTTGAGTCCTTTTCGAGCATAATAGCCAGCGAGTTCATTAGGCGCAACAATTATTGCATCATTTGCACGAACAATTTTCTCAGCATCTGCAGTATGGTCACCGTGACCATGCGTGAGCAGTACAGCTTCAACTTTTACATCTTTGGCTTTAATGTCTGCTTTTGGGTTCCCGTCAAGAAACGGATCAATAATAATCCGATGTTCCCCGTCTTCAACAATAAAAGTAGATTGACCATGATATGTAAGCTTCATTTATCTTCCCACCTTAGTTTAAATTTTTTCGTTCATTCATACCAAGTTGGTTGAGGTATTACTTATACAAAGTATACCTTGATTGTTTAGACTCGAACAATATATCGTTTTTCCGGTATACTTTGATTTATATTTATATCAGACAATTTTTTTGGATGGTGAATTTTGTGACTGTTGGTGAGCGTATCGCCGAAATTAGAAGGACTCAGGGACTAACCCAAATACAGCTGGCAGAAATAACGAACATTAACCCGAGCACACTTGCAGCGTATGAACGTAATCGACGTACGCCAAAAAACGATGCAATTGAAACTATAGCTAAGGCACTAGGCGTCTCCACCAAAGAATTATCCGAAAATGATGCTCCTAAACGTGAAGATATCATAAAAAGAACACTGCAAAACGGTAATCTTACAACTCTTACTCTGACACGTGAGGAAGCCCGACTAATTTTGTTTACGCGAATGAACCCTGACTGTATGACATTTTTACAGAAATACATAACATCAGAAAAGAGAGAACGTGAACAAATAGAAAAGGCCTGGAAACTCATCCACGAGTTCCAGACCTGATAAAAATGCTTAATGTTTATGATGACCTTGCTTGCCGCCGAAAACCTCAGCTTGAGGCGATGGCGGTATTAACCCAGCAGTATTGGTCCCTGTTCCCGGAGGAGTATTGTTTACGCCGGTTCCTGGTTGACCATTAGGAGTATCGTTTCCAACTGAATTTTGTCCCCCAGGTGCATTTTGTCCTCCAGGGTTTTGTGATCCGGCACCTGGCCCCGGTGCAGTTGCAGTTCCACCCGGAATCAACACAGTAACAAGAGCAGGCTGCCCAACCGGCTGTTGACTGGATGCATCAACAGGCTGCACAGAATATTGGTATGTTGCGCCAGGTTGTACATTCGGATCGATAAATGATGTACCTTCAACCTTCCCAAGAACAACAGCAGATCCGGCAGTACCTTGTGACGCGGAACCAGTCGTGCCGCCTTGGCTTGTGGCAGTTGCATTCCCATCTTGGCCGCCAGCACCACCGGCACCGCCAGCAGGGTTAGGCGCGGGCGTTGACACTGTTGTCCGACTTACTACAAATGCAAGCTGTTGCCCTGAAGCTTGACTTGTCCAGTGCAATGTTACTGAATTTAATCCCGCATTATAACTTGCACCAAGACCCGTAATTGGCACATTCTGAACTTGTTGTTGTGTTGGTGCAGACGCAGCAGATGAAGAATTCAAAGGTACAGGTTGAACCCCTTGCTCAGCCAAAGTGATCATGTCCGAAAATACCTTTGCGCAATTTGCTACAGGGTCAGGAAAATCGACTAAATGATGCGACGCATCGGACGTATCGTATCCAAGTGTAACAGACCCAACCATGTTTCCCGTATAACCATCAAACCACACACGGTTTAGCCAGTTAGGGTGAGTTTCACCGGTTCCATACTGAACAGTTCCAGTTTTTCCTGCAACTTGCCAACCAGGTACTTGTGCATTCGTACCAGTACCTTGGTTTACGACATTTTGCAAAAGCTGTGTCATGACCGCCGCTGTTTGTGCGGACATGATTCGTTTTGCTGCAGGCTGATAAGTGTAAATTGTATCACCCTGCATGTTTTGAATCTTGGTAATCAGATGTTCTTGCATTTGAACACCTTGATTATCGAACGCTTCATATGCCTGTGCCATGATAAAAGGACTTACGTTAGTCCCCCGCCTATACCAATTCCAAGTTGATCCTTAACACTGTCGCTGATTGGGATCCCGTCATTTTCAGCAAAGCTGGTACCAGTAGAAATCCCGATTTGCTGCAGCAGATAGACAGATGCAACATTTTGTGACGTTTGCAGTGCGTAAGCAAGTGAACACTGTGCAGGTGCTGCTGCTCGATCATAGTTTTGAGGTGTATACCCGCCGCCAAAATCATGAGGCGTATTGTTCAGGATGCTGCTTGGCCCAAACTTTCCAGACTCGATTGCGGCCGCATATTCCATAACTGGCTTAATGGAAGACCCAGGACTTCCACCATGATAAATACGGTCGAGACCTCCTGGAACAAACCCTGCCTTACGCGATCCGGCTCCGCCAAGAATACCGCCCGTTTTCGGATCGACAAACAATGCTGCTCCTTGAAGAACGGCAGTTTTTGAAAAAGATGGGAAGTCTCCATTATAGTTGTCGCTCCAAAACACCTTGTCTACTGCGGATTGAACTTTCGGGTCAAGAGTTGTATAAATCTTTAGTCCCCCGTGTAGCAATTCTTCCTCTGAAATGCCTTGCTTACTTGCATAGTCAAATAAGAATTCGGTAAATAGCGGATGAGCATCCCAAGGGTCGCCAGACAACGTGTGGCGACTTACGCCAAGCGGTGCTTGTTTTGCTTTTGCGGCTTGGCTTTCTGTGATATATCCGTATTTCGCCATGTTATCAAGTACTTGATTGCGCCGCTTCAATGCGGCTTGTGGATTTGTAAACGGATCATATCCAGAAGGCGCCTGCGGCAAACCAGCAATGAGCGCAGCCTCCGTCAGTGTGAGCGAATCTTTGCTCGTTGTCAGGTCTATTCCATAGTACCGTTTGGCTGCTTGTTCTACACCAACTGTCCCTTCACCGAGATAAACCTTGTTTAAGTACATCGCCAGAATCTCTTGCTTCGTATAGTACCGATTTATTTGCACGCCAAGAACAACTTGCTCAAACTTGCGAAGTATCGTCTTTTTGTCATTCAAGTAAACAATTTTCGCAAGCTGCATTTCAATTGTACTTGCGCCTTGCGCAAAACTTCTTGACAGTAAATCAACGAACGCAGAACGAATAACACCTTTAACATCTACGCTCGAACTCGTCCAATAATTGTGCTCTTCTGTGGCTACAAGCGCATTTACCAGGTTTTTCTGTATCTGTGAATACGACAGATTCGTCGTACCTTCACCGCCTAGAGTCATGTATACTGACCCATTCTTGTCCAGAACTTCGGTTGCCGGTGATTTTGCGTCTAATTTTGCTGTGTTGAAAGGTGTGAGCTCAACAAAGGCATAAAACACGCCAATAAACAGAATCACAATCCCAATCAATCCAAAAACTATCCGCAATGCGTATTTCTTCATTTCGAAATCAACACCCCCGGGTCTATACAATACGACATACTACTTTATTAATCGAAAATTTTAAAGAGAGCCCCCCGTCTTGGGGCATACTCCTATTCGCCAGCAGCACAAGTCCCACTTGCTCATCCATAGGCCGTTTCAGTAAGATGTGAGAGGTATGTTTTACTTGGGAGGACTGTACTGTTGCTCGGATACTTTCTTACATATATGCTTCATGCACTTGTTTCAATTTTTGCTGTGATGAATCCGCTTGGAACATTGCCGACATTTATTGCGCTCACAAACGGCTTTTCTGTTTCAGAGCAACGATACACTGCACGGAAAGCAGCCATCGCATCGTTCTTTATATTACTTCTTTTTCTGTTGCTGGGTCATTTCATTTTCCAGTTATTTGGTATTACAATTGCTGCATTTCGCGTTGCAGGCGGTATACTCATTTTCGGTATCGCTTTCAATCTCTTGAATGCAAAGCCTTCCCACATCCAATCTCCATATGAAGAAGAGAGCACGCCGCGCGAGGATATTACGGTAACTCCACTCGCGATTCCGATTATTGCAGGACCTGGCACAATTGCAACTGTTATGGCGCTTGCAACAGGTGGAAATCCAATTATGGATTCGCTCTCCGTTTTTGTTGCTTTTGTTATTGTACTTATTGCAACTTATTTTATCTTTTATTACTCATCATGGTTTAATAAACGATTGAAACCATCTCAGTTGAATGTGATTACCAGACTCATGGGACTCCTTTTGTCAATTATTGCCGTACAAATGGCTGCCTCGGGACTTGCCGGTCTTTTCCCTGGCTGGTTACATTAGGCTTTTTCCATTTGTATAGAACATCAATTTGTGATAATATGAAGAATCATTTTTACAGGTTGTCGATGATAAGGTCGAGTAGGATTCTTGAGGCATTCCAGAGAGTGGGTTATTGGTGGAAATCCATATGCTAAAGAGTCTCGAATATCCCCTTTGAGATGTTCGCTGAAACACAACTTGCTTCTCTTAGTTACTGACAGCAAAGTGGAGTAAATCGAACCGGCCCCTCCCGTTACTGAGGGACGAATGCATAATGACGAGTCTTGTCATTTGCAGTCGACTAATGGAGCCTGGCATTGTTTATTTTAATGCTGCGGCTAAGTTGGGTGGTACAGCGAGCACAACTCGTCCCTTCATGGACGAGTTTTTTTATTGCTTGCGTTTAGTTTAAACTGGCGGTTTTCACGAAAAACGTGAGAGGTACACCCATTTACACTTCAATATTGGAGGCGACAAAACGTGCTGCGCAAAGTAGATGCGAAAGAACCAGCAAAATCTCGCGAAGATAGAATTCTCTCTTTCTGGAAAGAGAACGACGTATTTAAACATAGTGAACAACTTCGAGAAGGCGGCCCAGAATTTGTTTTTTATGAAGGACCGCCGACGGCAAACGGAAAACCACACCCTGGCCACGTACTAACACGGGTTATGAAAGACGTATACCCTCGTTATAAGACTATGAAAGGGTATCATGTAGCACGTAAGGCTGGCTGGGATACGCACGGGCTGCCAGTCGAAATCGAGATCGAAAAGAAGCACGGCATCAGCGGCAAAAAGCAAATACAAGCATTCGGAGTCGAAAAATTTATTCAAGAATGTAAAACTAGTGTTTTCAAGTACGAGAAAACATGGCGTGAATTAACAGAGCGTCTGGGTTATTGGGTAGATCTAGATAACCCGTATATGACTTTGTCAGACGATTATATTGAATCCGTCTGGAACCTGCTTAAACAGGTATTTGAAAAAGGTTATCTGTACCAAGGACACCGAGTGAGTCCATATTGCCCTCATTGTGAAACTACACTCTCAAGTCACGAAGTGGCACAAGGATATAAAGACGTAAAGGACTTAACTGTTACAGCAAAATTTCGCCTTGTAAACAGTCTTTTTGATAAACCAACATACATCCTTGCATGGACCACAACACCTTGGACGCTGCCAAGCAACGTGGCACTTGCCGTGAACCCAGACCTGAACTATGTCTTTTTCCATTCAGCAGCTGATGATGCATACTTTATGGTTGCTGACGGCCTTAAGACGAACTACATGCGAGAAGGGGATACAGTAGTCCTGTCGAAAAAAGGTTCGGAGCTAATCGGTATTCCATACGAACCACTTTTCTCATATGTAAAAGTGGAAGGCAAGAAATTTGTCATAGTTACGTCTTACCACGTTACAGAAGAATCCGGTACTGGCGTTGTTCATATGGCACCTGCATTTGGTGAGGAT
>JAKADF010000058.1 GCA_021820805.1 Bacillota bacterium | reverse complement strand
TAGAATATATGGACATTGTATCCGTCTATATTGTGACAGGCAATTCCGTCATCTTTCGGACATTTTGGGGCAGCGGAAACACTTTTGTTTATGGTATAAGGTTAAGCAAATAGTTGGAGAATATTAGATGAGGAAAAATTGCAAGTTATTATATAGCAATTACACTGTTTTGTATCTTTCCCTTTTTTCCGTGATTATCGTTGCATTAATTGGGCAAAAAGCAACTCATCCTGGTATGGCACTTGTCCTTGTATCCATTTTTGCTGGACTGCTACTAATGCTACGTGCCTATCTGTCTAAAGGTATTTCGCTGCTCTTGCATATTTGTGTATTCACAGTCCTAGAAGTGGTGGCTTGTTTAGTTATTGGTTCAGATCGTGGTTTACTTGAGCTTTGGTTTGGCTCACTATATGCGATACTTACTATTCTTTTAGGTGTGGACTTGGTTGTTCGCTTTGTATGTCACAAGAGGTGGATTTATTAAACCATCGAGATTTTCAAAGCTTAAACAGAAATACGGCGATATGCATAGCACCGTATTTCTGTGCTTTTTGTGCTCTTATATTTAGAAAGATTTAGATTTTGTAGGGAATCCATTTGATGCATATTTTACGGTATCTTTGTGTTTTGCAAGGTCTAATCTAATTTCTGAGTCCTTTGCAATTGTAAAAAGTGTCATCCCGATGATACTAATAAAACTACCAATGAAAAAAATCAGAATTATCCAAACCACCATAGCACACACACTCTTCGGATTACGCACGAGTACTGAGGTTATTTGCTTCGGCATCTGGCTGGCATAATGGATAAACTAGAATGGCCCAAATGAACTGAGAGTAATTTGTTATATCTGTGGCCTAATAGATATTGTAACCCAAATTAGCCCCTATAGTTTTGCAACATCATCTTTCGGTAACTTTGCCCTTTCGTACCTGTGTGTGTTTTTCTAATCAATCCTATTTTAACTCAATTTTTTCGAAATGCATTCCATTTTATATAGGTCCAGTTACGTTCATGAAGGATATAGAGTAAACCCAAAGTTTTACACTGGGAATATATAGTATATACGTCAGTAGAGATTATTTGGTAAAGATAGATGGATAAAGTTCATAGCTTAAAGAAAATAGCTCTGATTTTTATATTTTAGTTATATGCTTATTTGTATCCGTTCAAAAAAATATTGATGGATAATTAAGATATGTTCAGTGTGTTCTAAGTTCCGTTAATTTAAAGGTATCGGAAGTAATGTGGGGTGAAGATATGGGTGGAGTTTCCATAAGAGGAAATTATTATATAAAAAGGTTGACGTGGATGATTTAAAAGAAAAAGTAAGAAATTATATTAAGCTATCCAAATCATCCAACACAGTAAAAACGTATCAATCTGACTTTGCAGATTTTAGAACTTGGTGTGAAGAGAACAGCTAAATTACATGCCAGCGTCAGAAGAAACAATTATTATGTACATTTCTATTCTTGCAGAGTCTAGCATGAAGGTGAGCACAATCCAAAGAAGGCTCTCGTCTATCTCCATCGCGCACCAAGCGAAAGAGTACTCATCCCCTACTCGTAGCATTTCAGTCAAAACCGTATGGAAATGCATTCGAAATAAACACGGTGTTGCTCAGGTTGAGAAGGCACCAATTACAATTAAAGATCTACGTCAAATGGTCGAGGTTCTCCCTATTAACTACGTGGGCTAAGAGATCGGGCTTTACTCCTCGGGGGAATCGCGGGTGCTTTTCGCCGGTCGGAGATAGTCAGCCTTAACCTAGAAGACGTAGTCTTTGTTGACGATGGCTTAATTGTCACACTGTAGCGTAGTAAGACTGACCGGGAGGGGGAAGGGAGAAAAACTGACATTGCCTACGGTTCTCACTTGGAGACATGTCCCGTCCGAACACTTCGAAAATGGATCGAGCAGTCTCACATCGCAGAGGGGGCTCTGTTCCGTAAAATTAGCAAATCCGGAATGATTGAAAAACGGCGGCTCTGTGATAAATCAGTGGCACTCATTGTTAAAAGAGCAGCAGAATCCGTAGGACTGGATTCAAGCATTTACGCTGGCCACAGTCTACGCGTGGGGCTTGCAACTTCTGCAGCGATTGCCGGAGTAAGTGAGTGGTCTATTATGAAACAAACCGGGCACAAGAGTGCCACAATGGTAAGGTTTTACATACGAGATGGTAGTCTGTTTCGCAGCAATGCTTCAGCTCAGGTTGGTTTGTAGTCTGCAATGAATCTATTTAAATCATAGAGGACATGTTTAAAATCAATTCAGTCCGACGTTTATAATGTTAAAAATGCGAAATAGAATAGTAATAGTATATTTTTGATTTTTGGTCACTCGTGTAAATAAAATTGTGAAATACATCCTTGCTTAGATTCTTCACAACATCCCTCTGGAAATTTGGAATGATGCCTTTCGATTGTGGTAATGGGGCTGAATGTGCAATAGTAACACAACCTGAAAATAGTATGAATATACCATCTGTGTATATTCAGCGCCAAGGTGGTGAAGGTAAGGTCCTCCACCTCTGAGACAGTTCAGTTTATGACTCTATTTTTCTTCTGAGTGCGCAACCGCCTGCAGTTCCTCCAGTATACGACTTCAATTTTATGGTAAAAATAGACGTTCAACAGATACCGCATTAAACAAAAACTTTAGTATACAAGTTTAATTTTTGCGATCAGCCGGTAAAGAACCAAGTGGAGGTCCGTTTACTTTCAGACGACTGAAAAACGTGAATAGAAGGAAATTCTTAGTTTGTTCATCAATATGATTGATCACAAAGCAGAAGCGCATTCATGTTGACGTTTAAGAAGAGTCGTACATATCGAAGGTCAGTTTTCTGGATAATTATGGTCACTTTAGGGATGTTTTATTTAAATACTTTTCTTCCACACTTAGAGTTCAAATATTATTTTATCTTGTAAACGATTAGATTATTTCTCGAATAGTAAATATGAACGGGATATTAAACAATCGGTTAATCTAAGATTGCCTCAATTGAAAAATTCACAATATTATTGACGGAAACGCAATTTAATAATAGGATTATTTCATAAGTTTCAAAAAATATACTGCATTATAAATAGTTAAACTATATTTTGCTTAAAGAGTATCGTGAAGATTAGAACGGGGTGGTGACTGTTAGTAACTCTGCATCGTTAGATAGTACTGATTGGGCCATTATCAATGAGGTTGAGATTGATGGTCGAATCAGCTATTCAGTTCTAGCAAATAAGTTGGGAGTTTCGCCTGGGACTATCGCAAATCGTATACAAAAAATGGTCGACGCAAGAATTCTTTCATTTATCGGGGTAGTTCATCCGTTTAATATGGGGCTTTATGCTTTGGCATTAATCGGGCTTCGAGCGGATCCAAGAAGAGTTGACGAGATTGCAAAGCAACTTGCAACCTATAGTTCGGTTCGTTTTGTTGTGGCATGTACAGGAGCTTTTGAAATCATAATTGAGGTCGTAGAACGCTCAAATGAAGATTTGTTACGTTTTATTACGGAGGAACTTTCAACTATTGATGGCGTTTACGAAGTTAAGGTGTCGAATGAAATGAAACTATACAAAAACGCATTTAATTTTCGCGAGGGGGCCAATAAATGAAAAAATGGTTTACAGCAGCCGCACTTAGCAGCAGTCTTTTAATTGCTTTATCAGGTTGCGGTACATCAACCGCATCTAATACACAGAATCAATCTGGAGCAGGCCAGGCATCATCTACAGCGAAAAATGAATTGGTGATTGCAAATGCAGAGCCAGATCCAGGAAGCTGGGATCCAATTAAAACCTTCTTAGTTGCCTGGGGCGAAATCGGAAATAACATCTTTGACGGTTTGGTTTCGCGCGACCCAGATTTAAAGATAGGTCCTGGACTTGCGACATCTTGGAAATACACGAATCCAACCACGCTTGAGTTTACTTTGCGCAGTGGTGTAACTTTCCAGGATGGCGAACCATTCAACGCAAACGCAGTGAAGTTTACGTTTGATCGACTGTTAAAAGATAAATCTAGTCCACAATATTCCAACTATAATTCGATTAAATCAGTACAGGTTGTTGATGATACACATGTTATTTTCCATTTAAATCAGGTAGATCCGGTTCTTATTACGAAGTTGGCAGGATATGGGGCGGATATTGTTCCTCCAAAATATATCCAAAAACACGGGGATACATATTTTGGTGACCATCCAATTGGAACGGGTCCATACAAGGTAACAAGCTATAAGAAAAATAATTCTTTGACTCTTGAAGCAAATGAGAGTTATTGGGGCGGCGCCCCAAAAATCAAAAAGGTTTTAATTCGTTGGATTCCTGACGCGACAACCCGCTTGGAAGAGATGCAGGCTGGCCATGTTGATATTGTTGAAACCGTGCCACCAAGCCAAGTTTCAACGGTCAAAAATGACTCTTCGTTTACGCTTGAAACAGCTGGAGCGCCTACCGTCGAAGCAATTCGGTTTGATACATCCAAATCGCCTGTCAATAACAAACTTGTTCGTCAGGCTATCAATTATGCAATTGATAAGAACGCACTTATCCAAAAGGTGCTTTCGGGTTATGGGAAACCTATTTCTACCTTCCAGGGTGACATCTCGTTTGGTAACGACCCTAGCTTAAAGGGTTATTCGTATGACCCGAACAAGGCGAAGGCTCTCCTGCAACAAGCGGGTGTTAAACCGGGAACGACACTAACCTTTGATTATATTGGCAGCGATTCGACGTTTGCTGAAATCGCACAAGCTGTTTCCGAGGAGTTGCAACAGGTGGGTCTCAATGTTAAGTTGCAGCCTGTTGATCAAAACACTTTCTACTCTGATTTGATTCCACATCAAAACGCAGGGCAAATGTACGAGCAAGGCTGGGGCGGATGGACACTCGACTTTGATAACACTGCTTATTTACTCTATCACAAAGGAGAATTCTGGAACCCAGATTATAGCAATCCGCAGGTTGAACAATTGTTGACAGCGGAACGCAGTACCAATGATCAAGCAAAACGTTTAGAGATTTTCCATCAATTAGATAAAGTTTTGATTGATCAAGCTGTTGATGTACCTCTTTATCAAGAGGATACCATTTGGGCTGTTAGCAAAAATGTTTCAGGGTGGGTCACGCCGCCGGATGAGCGGTTAGACTTAAAAGATCTCTCATTTAAATAATCGATTAAATTCGGTGTACTCCAAGCAGATGCTTGCAATTTGACAACAAGAATACAGGTAAAGCATGCCAGCCAATTTGTTATTTGGCTGGTCGTGCTTCTTAAGGGGGGTACGTATGGCGGCATATGTCATTCGCAGACTTTGGCACGCTATTATCGTTCTGTTTGCAATTTCTTTAATTGTGTTTGTTACCATTCGACTAACTGGGGATCCGGCTACCGCAATGCTGGCAGGTGGAAATCCAACAAAAGAAGCTGTTGAGCAGTTACGTCAGTCACTTGGGTTGAACAAGCCCTTGTATATTCAATACTTTATTTTTCTAAAACAAGCTGTCACTTTAAACTTTGGCAATTCCTACGCCACTGGACAGCCTGTTTTACAAATGATTATGTCGAGGATGGGAGCAACCTTACTCCTTGCTCTTGGTGGCATGATAGTGGGTGTTGTGCTAGCAATACCACTTGGTATTTTGTCTGCTGTTTGGCGCGGTAAACTGATTGACTTTGCCAGTCAGTTTTTTGCTTTGCTTGGAATTTCTTTTCCAAACTTCTGGCTTGCAACGATGTTTATCATTGTCTTTTCTGTTTGGCTAAAGTGGACGCCTGTTTCTGGGTTCACCGGCTTTAGTTCTTTAATATTGCCGTCCCTTACATTAGGTCTTATTCTTGCGGGTATTCTTGCAAGGCTCGTTCGGTCAAGTATGCTCGAGGTACTGTCGAATCAGTTTATTGTTACTGCTAGGTCGAAAGGCATGCGCGAATGGCGGGTTGTTATCTGGCATGGCCTCAGAAATGCACTTCTTCCAACTATCACATTTATTGGGCTCCAATTTGGTTCTTTGCTCGGCGGAGTTGTCATTTTAGAGCAAGTATTTTCTTGGCCTGGAATTGGCAGACTCGTTATTGATTCCATTAATAAGAGGGATTATCCCGTGGTTCAAGCATCAATTCTTATTTTGGCTTTTCTGCTTGTGCTCTCCAATCTATTAGTAGACCTTAGTTATGCCTACATTGATCCGCGAATTAAGGTTGGAGGTGAAAAGCGTTGAGTAATGAACTCGCAACTGCTCAGACTGTGGAGTCTCCGAAAAACTCTGCTGTGTCTATACCAAAACGAAGAAGTAACTCGGTCAAACTACTAAAGAAACTTGTAACAAATCCAGGCGGTTTAATTGGACTGGTGCTTGTACTGCTTTCTATAATCTGTGCGATTTTCGCACCGTGGCTCGCACCGCATAGTCCAACGGTTGGCAGTATTTTAGATAGACTTACCCCGCCTGCATGGGTACATGGCGGCTCTTCAAAGTTTCTGCTTGGAACAGATGCAGTTGGTCGTGACCAACTCAGCAGAATCATCTTTGGTGCACGTGTATCACTTTATATTGGATTAGTTTCTGTCATTTTGTCTCTTGTCGTTGGTGTGCCTGTAGGGCTTATTGCAGGTTTTTACGGACGATTTGTGGATGATTTGTTAATTCGAATTTCGGATACTATGTTGTCATTCCCGTTTATATTGTTTGCAATTTTAGTTATGGCTCTTTTTGGACCAGGTGTAAATAAACTCATCATTGTTTTAGGCCTTACGGGGTGGGTGCAGTTCGCGCGCGTAGTCCGAGGTGAAACCCTTAGGATTCGAGAACTGGAGTACATTACAGCAGCCCGTGCACTAGGAGCAAAAGATTTAAGAATTATGATCAAATATGTCCTACCTGGAACTTGGTCTCCAATCATTGTTATTGCAACTATGAGTATTGCAGTTAATATTTTGCTTTCAGCTGGACTATCATTTCTCGGGCTTGGTGTTGACCCGTCCATTCCAGACTGGGGTGGAATGATTGCTGCGGGCCAATTGTATCTGACAAGTGCGTGGTGGGTTGAAACGTTCCCTGGAATCGCCATCATGTTAACCGTGCTCGGATTCAACTTGTTAGGAGACTGGATTCGGGATGTAACGGATCCAATTTTAAATCGCTAAGCGGGAACCGTCTTTGGAAGGGGTGCGCTCACAAGTAAGCCAAGATATTTCGTGGATTAAAGAATTATGGACGATTAATCATTTGTTTGTATCGGAAGACCAAACTGGCAGCCCTCCAATCCGATTAGGTGCAAAAATCACGGTGCCGTCTCATCGTTCAACTTTTGAAACCGCTGGTATGGTTGAACTTGCAGCCCGAATTGGATTACAGGTTACAAACCTGAAAACTCCGATATTCGATAATTTGTTTCTATTCGACAAATTAGATGACGAATTGTTGTCAGGACGGTTACCTCAAAAGTCAGATGGCTCTTTGCAATTGTCGACCAGCCTTGTGTTCGGACATGATTTACAGTGGATATATGAAATTCTGGGGAAAACTGCGTCTAAGGAAGCTGTTACACAATCTTTATTTGAGCTTGAAAAAGCGCTGAACAGTCAAGTTATTGGAACAAAACGTGAATTGGGAATCATATATCGAACAAAGCTGCCGATTTATGATGGGGGAAATTTGTTAAACATTGTGATTGTAACAGGCACATCACCAGCTTCCGCATTGCGAGCAGTTCGGTTTTTGGCTACGAATGGGGTAGCGAATTGTATATCTAAAACAGATGATAACCTGGTTTTGATTCATAAAGAGAACGAATTAGAAGAAGGTCATGTTTCTCGTTGTGAACCGGGTTCTGTTTCTCCAATCTGGTCTCTGCACAATGTATTTACTGACGAAGGGCTTTTTAAGTGTGCTGATGACGAACTCTTCCCAGCTCTCGACGTGGATTTTATCGTGCGAAGACAAAGTAATACAGAGGCCATTTCATTCGTCGAACTTGCAGCTAGACTTGCAATGTCTACAGCAAAGGTTTGCTTTCCGGTCACAACCTGTATGGAAGAAAGTTCATCTTTGTCTAGACTTTCGATTACTCGGGAAATTACGGATTACCAAGCGAATGATATTCAATCGAACAGTTATGTTGAACTAGTCACCACAGACTCACAACCGAAGCTTGTTTTACATTCGTCTGAGAATGAAGCTGTGAGACTAGTAAGAACTATTATTGAAGAATGGTTTATGCCATTACATCAGACGGGTTTGTCATGGAGAAACTGGTTTGCTTCTCTTCAAAGCGAGAGCCCTGATATCCGCTCAAAAGCTCAACTTGGACTTCGTGCGTTCCGCGAAATTCGTTTAGGAAATATTCGCAGTGTTCAAGTTCCAAGACATATTGCACGTCCAGTAAAACAGATACGAGATTATCTCAACATCGACAGCCTTGATAATCCACCTTCGATCGACGTTATAGAGCCAACTCCAATCTTACAGGCTTTCTGGCAAGATGACGGCGAACTTGTGGATATAGAACGATATATCGATGGACAACTGACCGAATTGTTTGATAAAAATGCTGAGAGTCGTAAAGTTACTGATGGGTCTAAATTGATAACCATTGAAGTGGTTACAACGGTAAGTCAGAAGACGTTTACAGAGTGGTCAGATAGGCTTCTCATAACTATAGCAAAAAAGTGGAATGTATCTGGCAGGTTCATTTACCGTAATGCAAATAAGGCTGGTCTTCACTGGGCACGGTCAACTGTTGTCCCCGACTTAAAGGGCCTTACTAATGTATCTTATATTCAGATTCAAGCCCGGTCATTTTCCCCTAAAGAAAAACATTTAGATCTAATTTCCCGGTTTCTTCAGGAGATGTACCCGCTAGATGCGATATTATCGTCTGAGTTAGGGCTGCCTCTTGAGAATATTGAATTAGAATTATTAGAAGAACCATCACCTATGTTCCAAATTGTTGCCTTGGATGAGCAAAGGAATGAACTAGGCAAGTGGATATGGGAGGGATTTGCAAAAAGTTTCTTATATATGGAGGATAATCCTGAATTAGGGTATGTATGTATACCATGTGCTGGTTGTCGTTTAACAATTTCGGGAGATAAACAAGTACGTGAACAGACTTTTCGCAGCAACCCACACCGCTTTTGGGGATGGTATCAGAAGCAGTTGCCAGAGATTGTGAAGCAGGTTGGAACTGTGGACGGTGTTCCGAAATTTCTAAGTCTTGAGTGTCACGTCAATATGGATGCAGTCGATGAATCTATACCATATCATGAAGAATTGATTTCTGTTCTAGAGGCATTGCATGAGGATATTTACTTTTACTCACTGCACTATTTCCATGAACATGGAAAACAAGCAGGAGATTCAGGTTGGGATGCGCCTGGCGCGGTTTTGCCATTCATGCATTCGACTCCTGGTGAGCCGCTGTCTGCAGAAATTAGTTTATTCAGCTTTCTTACAAATACGGATTTGGTACTTGTAGACAAGGAACAAAACCGTGTGTTCTGTACATTGGATGATGACTTTTCTGTGAATGTGATACACGCGGGGATTACAAGCGTTCATTTTAAGGGTTCCACGTTGTCATTCGAATTTTCTGGCATTCAAGACAAGGAAACCGAAGAAGTATGCAGTGATTGGTTAGGGAGAACGGCACAAATTCGAAACCTACCGATGAGCCGTAAACAGTCAACTTTATCAGACACGTCTGTTGAACCACAATCTGAAGCTTTTATCAAAAACATTCAAGATGATGTACTTGTCAATTCAGATGTTTCTGCTTGGCTAAAGCAGCATACTGTGAGTCTGCCTGGTGCAATATCAGCGTACGATTTTTCTTTTAACGGTGAACCGATTTGGGTTGTGGAATTGTTTGACATACAAAATCACGAAGAAATTTCAGAAAGAGCAAAGCATGGTTTGTATAAGCCTACATTCTTTATTACAGCAAGGCACCACGCAAATGAGGTTACAAGCACCAATTCGGCGTTGGAACATGTCGATCAATTGTCGGAAAATCCAGAAATTCTGCGCCGCATAAATGTTGTTGTTGTGCCCCTCGAGAACGTGGATGGTGCGAATTTGCACGCAAAAATGACTCAGGAGCACCCAACATGGAAGCATCATTCAGCTCGCTACAATGCTTGCGGAATGGAATTTACAAATTTCCGATTTAAAGCGAGTGCACCTTTTGGGGAAAGCAGAATCACCCCAAAGGTATGGAAATCATGGCGTCCTGATATTGTACTTGACGATCATGGTGTCCCATCTCACGAGTGGATTCAGCCTTTCAGCGGGTACAATAGTCCGCCTCGGTTCCCGGTTTCTTACTGGGTTCCGCAAGCCGGAATGTATACGATTTATCGACGTATGACCAATTTGACGCCTGAAGGGTTGGATGTATTTAATGCAATTCGTATGATGGTGACAGATTATTTGGATGAGGATGCGGAGATACGTCGAGACAACAACGAATGGTTAAATGTATACCAAAAGTGGGGCAACCAGTTTGAACCGGAAGTCTTTCCGGTAGAACTTTCAAATGGAAATCTAGCTTTCATTTGGGATAGTGAAGCAAGTAGAGATTCCCGGAACCTAATCGAGCGTTACCCGGAGTGGGTGACAGCGGACATCATTACTGAGGTGAACGACGAAACTGTATACCAAGAGGAACTGCACAAATGTGCACATGCTCATCACGTCGTTCATCAGGCGTTAATAGACTTTATGCTACAAACGGAAATTGAAATATTGGTCAAGGAGGAGGTCCGTAAAAACGGAAAAATCACGGTAGAAATTGAGCGCAAGCGGCCGCTGATAATGGCAAAGGAGAGTGTTTTGTAATGACTCGCGTATTGTTGACAGGATTTGAGCCGTTTGACGGGGACACTATCAATCCTGCTTTGGAAGTTGTTTTGCAATTGGATGGTAGAGTCGTAGACGATGTTGAACTCATTGGTGTGAAAATTCCAGTTCAGTTTGGTGAATCAATTGAGGCTTTATATGAAGCAATTGACGCAAACCAACCAGATGTTGTTATCTGTGTCGGGCAGGCTGGGGGCAGATCTAAAATTACTCCTGAACGTGTAGCTGTTAACATTGATGATGCAAGAATTCCGGACAATACAGGGAAACAGCCTATCGATGAACTGATTGTAAAAGATGGGCCAGTTGCATATCTGTCTTCGTTGCCAATCAAAAGGATTGTAAGAAATCTAGGTGAGGCAGATC
>JAKADF010000057.1 GCA_021820805.1 Bacillota bacterium | reverse complement strand
CTTTCAAGATTTCCATACCTAAGAATCCTGGATTTCATTTATTTGGATATGGAATCCATTCTGCAGGCATGAAAAGCAGGAACATGCTATTTTCGCTGTCTCTCGAAGGTAACATTATTAAGGTAGTACCAACAGAAAGAAGTCACTTTTCATAAAAATGAAGGTCACTAGGTTATTAAAAACTTGTTATCTTCGTTATTTGAAACTCGCAATAAAAAATTTTTTCGAAAACACTATTTTACGAAAGACACTTTTCATAGCAGATGGGGCTTCCCCGTGGCGTTCTATGTCCGTCCAAGGTACATCCGCAATTACTTGCTTACCGTGCTGAAAATGACCATTGAACCTTTGATGTTGGCGTCCATGTACTTCTCACCTAGGCGTATTACCAGCAAAAGTACCCAGTTTCTCTTGCAAACCCGTGACATACCCTACAGTGCTATGCTGCAATGAAAACTGCTAATGCACTTAGAAACAGCCCTACTATGGTTAAGCGTGTCGTGTTTATCGATGAAACTTGAGAATTTGCCGTCAATATAATGCGTGATTCTAAGGCGTCTAATCTACGTACTAAATCCTGAAGCGAACTTGTATAGCCTTCCTTTTCGTGAATTCCAGTTGCCATCATACATATTTGAAACTCTGCAACGTCCGACCGAAATGCTGCAATGTCCGGGTCATGCCTATATAATTGGTTGAGTAGATTTCTGATACTTCTAGTGCGTGAGTACCATGATGTTTTTAGCTGATTTAACTCACTCCAAATCTTTTCTATTTGCCTAACTACATGTTGACCGTCGCTATACAGTTCATTGAACCAACGTAGATACCCTGTAAAATGTTTGAACAATTCAAGCTTATCTGGTGCATGGTGAAACTGCGTTGCCTCAACATATCCGCTATATTCATTAGGAACGACTTTTACCCATTCAAATGCCCGTTCAAATGCGCCGTGCTCCTTGTACCATGATTCATCTGCCATTTGTGGCACTTCATTCCCCTCTGCCTACTTGACGCCACTACCAACACCCTAAGCATAACTACGCCTACCCAATTAGTCACCTACAATGATGTTCGGGATTTGTCCACCTTTGATTTATGCCTTTCCATTAAGTCAATGGTTACTGTTGGAGTAAAGTTAAACAGTAATTTTTGCTAAGAATTAACAAACCATTTCGCTAGGTGATTTTTCTAACGTCACCGTTGTTACTGATATTCCGTTACTGAAAATGTGTCATAGAGTACATTGACAAAGATTCTAACGAGAAGGGGGTGAAATTTCGAGGAAATAAGGTATTTCAAAGCCAAAAAACAGAAATCCTACTACTCCATTAATAATCGGTTACAGTAGTTACATAAGGTAATAATGAGATTTAGTAATCCCCGTGGGAGGTCGTTATGCCGTGTTACACGAATTTATTGAACAAACAATTGATTTTTTAAGAAAGTCAGATATACCATTGCATGAAACAGACCTTACGAAAACAGAGGTTAATGAAAAAGGTGGACCAACAGTTTATCTTGAATCGTTCGTGGAATCTTTCAGCCGTCCTCAAATATCCAAAAACATTCTCTTACATACGATGGTTGTCTTTTCGCTTATAGATGCTCAAATAGATTTTCAATATCCTGATTTACCATCCAATAGCTTTGAGGTTCGGTATGACAATCTACCGTCTAATACAGATTTACAAATTATTCAGAAGGAGTTATACCGGGTACTACGCATAATTAGAAATGCAGTCATTCACCAACGCAGTTCCGTGGCATATAATGGCACTTTAATCACGGTTACTAGAGGTGAAAACAAAAAACTCGAATTAACACAGAGAGGTTTAGAACTGATTTATTCGTTTATAGTTGATCTTTATGCCCCTAAAGGACAACCCGAAGAATATACGCTCGCTTTAGCTAGGGATCTTTACGATGAAATTAGGGATAATGTCTATTTAATCAGTGACAACACAGACACACAGCTTGCAACAATTTCTGATAGATTACGTCTCCAAAGAAGTCAACGCCGGCGCGTAATAAATCCCTCGTACACTGTTGACGATGGTATTATCAATATTCAAACTCGTTTTAAACATGCGCTACTTGTACAGTACGAATACGTTGTAAATATCGAAGATGACAAATATATCATTCCTGGAGAATTATTGTCCGACATGAAAATCCCATTAACCGAAATATCCTCCTGGAAGTTGTAAGATCATTGTGCCCTCTCCATTGTTTCACTTTTAAAAGGACGGCATAAGCCACCCTTTTTACGTAAACTCCCCCGCAGTCGGCAGAAAAAGTACAATTATTTTCAATACAATACAAAGAAACGGGCTAGGCTTTATATAACACGCCATGTCTGACACTTTGTAAAGGAAATCTCAGTCCTCAAATTCCCTAATTTTACACTCGAATAATTGTAGCATATTAAAATATCCACCATTTCTTCGAGGCGATCCTGTTATTCCAATCAACACCTCTCTCCCCAATCTTTTTACTCCCTTTCTTCCAACTTCAATATCTAAGTCATGCTCATCAATTATTTTCGTGAGTATTTTTTTGGGATCTTGAACCTTTTCATTTGTATCGTCAACGACGACCTGAATTTCGCCTGTGTCTCTCATGCGCTGTACCCTATATTTAACATTATCAATAAACACTCGAATAAATTGTTGGACACCATCTAGCATCGTTTCCCACAGCGACGCTGTAAAACAGAATACGCTATATGCAGTGCCAAACATGTGATACAAACACCATATGTAAACTGTATTCTCTTGCTCAATCAAATCAAACGGACTTTTTCAGGGGTCACTAACTAATTCGCGACGACAAGAAGCGTTTTCGTTTGTAACTCCTCTCCTCATCCGGAATTTCGAAAAGAATCTACGATACTTGACTTCGTTCTACGATCGCCCTATGTTCTGGAAAGATGAATTCACATTTCCATATTACTAGTTTCCTTCACATCGTGTGCGAAATCCTGATGAGTGAAACTTCAACGTCAGTTTGGACTACACCCTATCTTAACAGTGTCTACAGCCCGCCCACAGCCGCATTTTGTGTCAAGTTAGGGTTCAACTATGATATTCTTTACACTTTCCAAATAGAGTTATAGACTACAAATATACAATTTTAATTAAAGTGGGGCGACGCTCATTTTAGGCAAGCGTATAGGTTATGTGCGGGTTAGCACGGCTGAACAAAACACAGCGAGGCAATTGGAGAGCATTCCACTTGACCGAGTATACACCGACAAATTAAGTGGTAAGAGTACCGAACGTCCACAATTACAGGCTCTGTTGGATTACGCACGCGATGGAGACACCATCATTGTGCATTCAATGGATCGCCTGGCTCGAAATTTGGATGACTTGAGACGTATAGTACGGGAACTAACAGACAAGGGTGCAGCCGTAGAGTTTGTAAAGGAACATCTGACATTCACTGGTGATGACAGTCCTATGTCGATAATGCTGATGAACATAATGGGCGCATTTGCTGAGTTTGAGAGGGCGTTGATAAAAGAGAGGCAACGCGAAGGGATTGCTATTGCAAAACAGAAAGGACTTTATAAAGGACGCAAACCTTTGTTGTCGGGACAGCAGGTAAACGAGTTGCGTACACGTATCGAAAATGGTGAATCAAAGGCACAACTCGCACGTGAGTATAAAATTAGCCGTGCTACGCTGTACGCATATCTCAGCGAAACAAAGTAAACTGTCCTGCCCCTTCCCTTGAGAGTATATTCCCGATTTGGAGAGCATGTTGATTGGAAAATTTAATTCCCAAACATTGTGTGGCGGCGGCTGATGATGTATTTCACAAGTATAGCAAACGGCTAAGACATGAGTAAGCAGCAGAAGTGCATAAACAACCCCCGCGTATTTATGTAAAGTCAGAACGTGGAATACCGCTAACGTTGATGAGCTTTAAGAATACAACTTTTCCTTAACGATAGTTACTCATAACACTCCTGGCAATTCCCGCAAAGATGTACACTGCTATTGAGTTCCCCACTCGCTTAAAGGCTGTAGTGAGACACTTCCTATCGCTTCACCTACGAAATATTCCAAAACAATTCACGCCTTACGGATACCGTCTTTAATCGCTACCTTAGTTGTTACTAAATTCTCATAGATTCATAGGGTCATTTTGACTTCTTGCTCTAAAGGGATTTTTAGGTGGCAATACAGACATACATAAATCAGGCTGTTTTTGGATATTTCTATTCTATGAGCATGTCTATGAAATACGAGTTTCGATCAAAAAGGAGCGAGTTTGATGATTGAAGCGGAAGTATCAATCAAAGGCGCACGTCCCATGTTTTGGCATCGATTTGATATGGACGCACTCTCTGGTAAACCGAAGGAGAAAACGGGGGTTGCCGGGAACGATCCCGAGGAGTGGCGCAGAACACATACCGCAACAAAAGATGGACAGCTCTATATCGATCCCACCTATGTCTTTTCGTGCCTTAGGGAAGCTGGTAGGTACACGAAAAAGGGCGTCAGTTCAATTCAAAAACAAGTTGCAGCAACACTACAAGTGCTGGATGACTTAATTCTTGTCGATCGTTGGATTCCGGTAGAACCTACGTATGAACAGGACAAACCTGTTTATATAGATGTCCGCTCAGTAGTGAATCCCAAAACGAAGGGGCGCAACATCCGTTACCGAATTGCCTGTTCCTCAGGATGGACTACGACATTTCATATTCTTTGGGATGAGACTATCGTTAGTAGACCCCAAATGGAATCAGTTATCATCGATGCTGGTAAGCTCGTGGGGCTCGGTGACGCACGGAATATTGGATTTGGTCGATTTAAATTACTGTCATTCAAGGTGCAAAGCTATGCCGAAAAAAAGACCTCCTGATACAGTTAGATTTCAACTACGTGAAATCATATGGAACCGTGATGGACACAAATGTGTTCGATGCCATAAAAAACTCAAACTACAGGAGTGTCACATGGATCACATCCAGAGTGGAAAATGTGGTACAAACAAGCTACGAAACCTTCGCACCTTATGTAGGAGGTGTCACGTATTGCGCGCCGACATGCGTCATCAAGGGATGATTGCAAGTGCTCTACAAGACGGAATAATTCCACCTAACTGGAGACATCTAGTGTGGGAAGGATAACTAATCGAAACCAAGTGAATTGGTTCTGTGGAGATGGCCGCCCACGGCTGATGAGATAGGCCGCCCAACGTGCCTGGAATAGCCACGTTGAAAGGGGCATGGCGCGGTTAGGCGAGGCGCGGTGTGGCAAGGCGAGGTATGGCACGGCAAGGATGGAGGGATAACCCACTAAGGTTTTTTACCTTGGTGGGTTATCCTGTTTCAGGTTTCGTTATTAATACATATCTCTCTTCGCTAAAAAAGCGGTTACTAGTTTTCTTAGTCATTACGTTTGTGACTCTGGTTTGTACTTTTTCCCCTCTGTACGTCTGTGAAAATTTTTATTAAAACTCGGTATTGTTTTGGTATTTGCTTAGTAACAGCTTGGTAACACCTCGGGAACAGCCTGGCCCCCCTTGACGATTAACCCTTGGGACTCTAATAGTTCCTGCGGACTTGGTTCTGTTAGAGAATCTACCGCCTCAGGCAGTTTAGCTTTTGAATACGCACGTTTCTATGATCGCGGTGGTTCCACTTTGATCGGATGACTAATTCTCCTGCTACACTGTTTGCATCTCTTCGGTCCCGGCTAAAACACTCGTTTCTTGCCCTGCCATATAAAACAACATTTCAATGTTTCTCTTGTTTTTGATTTCATTCCACTTGGCTTCGAGCCATCTTGCCCGGTTAACCGTTGGCGTAACCCACATCACACGGCGCATCAAACCTTCGGTGTATTCGTCGATGATGGATAGATTTTGGATGTACAATGTGTATTTTCTCCTTATTTGCTTACTTGACTCAGTTGCGTTATCATATTCTAAAAAATAAATCCCTTTTCTTGGAACACTTATCAACGCATCTGGTCGAATATAGGAGCTACGAATTTCTGCATCCGTATTCCCTACTATTTTCCTAAAATTAAAAAGTTCATCTGATGCCTCTCTAGTCGAATACCACCGAACACCTTCACGTCCATGTACCTTAATAAATCGCATCAAAATGTCGATAATGCCAATTTGATGCGAAACTTGAGCTTGCATCTTCACAATTTTAGCTTCGAGATGACACAGTTGATGCGCTGCACGAACACCATTTTCATCTAACATATAAACCGTGTTTCCATGGGAATCCCGACTTGTCTGGAGCATTTGCTGTTGTCTAAGTGAGAGTAAATGACTATCTGTCTTACTCCGACGCCAACACAATAGGAACATCAAGTCGCTTCGCCTGATTATACCAGCATCAAAGAGTGTTCCAATTAGCTTTTCCTTGTTTGTGAATTCACCACTTGACCAGTTAAGAATCATTAATTTCACCCTTTCCGCCGACTCTGCTGCTAGTGAAGCGGATTTGCAATTCTTAGTACCAGGCACCATACCCTCTATTTATTTAGTGCGAATCTATAGCTAGGAATGTCTCACAGAAAATACAGACCAAGCTCCAATCGCTTTACGCACTGTAGTGCTTTTTTGGGGAAGTACATCACTGACTCTTTTCATAAAATCGTTTACTGTATGTCAAAGCCACAACATTTTCAATGTTATTGCCGCTTTCACACTAGATGCCCGATGCAATACACTTTTGCATTCTAAGGTGTAACGGAAATCCAGCTAGAAGTTAATATAAGTATCGTAGCCATATTGGAAAGGATGTTCTTTACAGTGGACGAACAGTTATTGCAAAAGGTACTCGGCGAAATGCTTAATAGCAGGCTCGTGGACATAAAAAAACGCTTGGACAGTTTGCAAAACGAGATATACCAACGGTTTGATACATTGGATCAACTTTTAACTGAAATTCAACAAAGGTTTGATCCTCAATTCTTCGAGATCCTACAAGCCAATGTGGAGCAATACCACAAAGTGATTGAAGGTCTGAAAGGTCGATGACCGCCAATTTCGGTGTGAACAACTGATTGCAATTCGGTACGAAAGGATTGCAGTGATATAGAGGTTGGGGGCAGGGTGCGCGGGGTGAGTATATAGCAGTGTTAGTGAGTTGTAGATTAACGTGCTTGTAATCTCGCATTCCTTTGAGCTGCAACTATCTTAGAGTTTTTTTGCACGTAGAATACTCAGGATTACAACAAATTACACCTTTTTGTAATCTCGCATTTCCTAGTATCACAACGTTCTCAGGGCTTTTTTGCATGTGGATTACAAAAATACAAAGGTATATTCTTTATGAAAAGTCACTTTTGTGCAACACTCGCGCACACAAATGACGTGAGATATGAACAACCTCCCTGCCCAAAATTGTAATTTTGCACCCCAAAAGCTAAGAAATCTTTGAGACTGTAGGTTGAGACGGATTACAACAAGGTGTAACCAGATGCTGAATCAATTTGGAACCCCTTACTACTGTAAAACATACGAATTACAGACATTCGTAATTAAGCAAAAAAATACCCGGACAGCTTTTCAATGTCCGGGTCGTGATCTGTTAGATGGCTGAATCGAAGGTTTTTGGGTCGATTTCAAGCTTTTTCTGTAAAATTTCTGCGTTAATTTGTAGAACCCGTTGTGTCCGACCATTTAGTTCCAACGGTTTAAGAGCAATGATGTATGACCCTTTTTTTCCGACCATAGACAAAATTTCTGCTCTCGTAATCTCCCAGTCTTGAATCTCATACTTCCTATCCATGTCCCTATAGTATCTGGTAAGCGCATCATGCCAAGATTTCGCGCTGATTCGTACATCCCTTATCCCACGGATTTCGTAGTCCACACCTTCTCGGTATCGTGGATTGCTAAAAATCACTTCTGTAGCCAACATCAACTTATCGACAGGATTTAATGGTGATTGACCTCCGTAAATACCGTTCATATACTCTTCACGCAATTTATCCGCATCGGGTAGTGAATTTTTAATGTCCACATGTACCTCATTCGCAAGCTTTCTCCATAAATCTAGGCCAGTCAGAATAGCTGCAAAACTGAGCTGCTGTCGTTCAACAAACCCATGACTTCCTGGATTTTGCGCTCTGTAGTTCTGCTCTTGCACTCGTACTGAAGACAGGTTGTTTTGCAAAAGTGATAGAATCGACCCCAACCAGTCTTGTTCGATTGCCATTCGGACAATTCCTTCACCCAACCGCTCAAGTGGAAGCGACGAAATTTTCGAATGTGCATCTTGATATTTGGGCGTTTCAGTAATTTCCTTGTCCATGTGAATTAAGATCGTCCGCTCAACCAGAGCATCTATGTTAAACTGGGACTCTCCTAGAATAATAATCGGTGCGATCAAGGGGTACTCCGTGACTGTCTGATTCGCACGTCCCCGTTCCGCTATCTCAGCGTCAAAAGCGCGTTTGAGCAAATTATGTATGTAATTTATTTCTTCCTGTGTCATTTCACTTCTGCGATACTCATCCAATACAAATGGCAAAGAATTTTGACTAGCAAGCCCAAGCAATTTTGGAAATTTAGTATCCTTACAGCCCACGACCTTGTCGTTACCACGTAGCATCCGTATTATTAATGTAGTCAAGCTCGTCTTACCTGAGCCCCGTGTTCCATATAGTTCAAGTAGTGGAAACGACCTCTTATTAGGCATTGCCTCCCTTATGTTCGGTGCAAAAACACTTGCCATCATCCAACCCATAGCAAGGGCAACCTTCGTTCGAACATTTACATCCCATATTCGTACACAGATTTCCTTTGCCAAATCACGCCATGACGTTTCGTTATACTCAGGCCACGTCACGATTCCCTTCGTCGTGTTTCCGAACGGAACCACACGTAACCTTTTCGCAATTGCTGGTTCTTTCGAAATTTGACCTTCCTCCCAGACGAATGATTCTCCATGAAACCCTACTGCTCTTGTTGCCCGGATGACCGGCGGGTGTTTTGAAATGATGATACGTTTTAGGGCCATGACATCTTTTGTTTCTCCGTCAAAACTCATGTCATGTTGTAGCACGTTATCCCTGAAGGTTTTTGACGAATTGAAGAATTTTGTATCAATCTGCAAAGTCCGAGTATGTGGAGCTCCTGCGTAAACCCTAACTGATAAATCAAATAAAGATTCTTTGTTGTCAATTTCTAATACTTCATTTGCGGACAAATGAAAATTCGTAATACGTTCATATTCGGTCAATCCATCCCCTATATCGCGTTCAAAGTAGTACCCGTCGTCAAGTTCGGAAAGTGTGTATTCATGACGTACCCCATCTTCCTTTTCCCTCTTTATAGTCCACTTGACCTCTTTATCGAGTGAGGTTCGAGTAAACGCTGGAGTTCGAGAATTTATTTTTCGTGCCGCTTGAGCAAGCTTTGTGAGCGAATCTTCGTACTTGAATGGATGCAACGTGAACAGCTCGATGAGAACCTTTATTAACTCGTTTTTAACATCTAACGGTTCTTTGGTTTTGTCCAATATCTGTTTTATACTGAAAAAAATTTCCTCTAGCAGATGCGCAATCCTTTGATCCTTGTTTGCTTGATAGCCCTCATTGGAGTCTGACTGATGGTCTATCTTACCTTCCTCGAATGATCCTTCAAAAATCGTTGGAGAATCGGAGGCCATTCCCTTTACAGAATCAATATCCGCTTCTTCAATCAAAGAACGCATATAAGCATCGTCAACAAAGCTAGATTCCTGCACTCCAACTTGATTACTCATTTTTCAACCTCCAGTCAAAGCCCGGATCAGTCAAACGCACTGCATCATAGATGACCTGATGCGCCTCATGAAGTGAAAAAACACTTCCCGGTACTGGGTGCAAATTCACGTCAGGGGTCCCTCCTATGGGGGTATACAGTGGCCAATTCAAGTTCGTTTGATGGCAATCGTGAATTTCATTAATCTTCTTCACCGCATAATACCAAGTAAACGGGTCAGTTAATAGTCCATCAAAAACGAGAGTACAACTTAATCCACGATCTGGCCCTTCAATACTTTTGTCACGATAGATTGTGCTAGGTGAACAAACAAGCGATGCGGGCTTTAGATCACCTCTTTGGAGACGATACACAAACCGCCAACCCCATTCCAAACATCCATATGGAATATTGTCCTTCACTTGGGAGTACTCACCTATTGATAAGGTCACACCCGCAAATCCCAAAAGATTGCTTAGACCTGGAGTGACCCTTTCGCCACTATGTTTAACAAAAAACGGAGGAACTGGCTTACCATCCGGCGTTCGGAAATGCTCAGTACGGTTGAGATAGCATGTCCAATACCAGATTCCACCTTGATGATTACGTTTCATATAAACAATTAAGTCCTCAATGTCACAAACATGAAACACTGCCCGCGATATGATTTTCCCGTTCAATCGTTGTACAACTTCAAAAAAACCGTCTTTCTGCCCACCCCACATTGCGGCGTGGGCGATTCGTATTGATTTATTGTTAAATCCATTAATAGAGTCACTATGACTAACCCTTGACGTTTCCCCTACAGCAGTGCTAAAATCTGAAGTGTTAGGGAGTATACTTGTATTGTCTACCGCAGACATATTTAGTACCTCCTTCATGATTCTAAAAGTTTGCTACCAGCATCTTACGGAACGGAATTTTGACAAACAGAAGATATTTAGTTGAGCGATCAGCGTACCAGCGTTGGTCGTTTTTGGTGTCCCCTGACAACTTAAACTTCTAAACTTAGACATTATGGCGTATTCAATAAGAATGCCCACCAACTATTCCTATTCTCCTTTCTCAAAGAATCCGTATTTTGCAAATTAGCTCACCTCCTTTCATCCCTGCGCAACTAAGTTGGCATTGATAAAATCTTCAATCGCTGTAGCCGGGATTCTGATTGCACTGCCAATCCGCACACAAGCCAGTTTCTGTTCCCTTACCATCTGGTACACTGTCATGCGATGTATCTTGAGGATTTCCGCTACCTCCAATGGTGTGAAAAGTTGAGTCATTTTTTCCTCTCTCCTTTATCTTCGATTAATTTCGACAAAATGTGACTTAACCTGTGATGACCATATTAGACACGATAGCTAAGCTCGTCAAGGTATAAATGGAACATCTTCCATAAAATACATAGGGTCAAAATGACCCTATGTATTTTATGATCCTTGCAGCAGTAACCCGAAAAGTCCGATGATCCATGATTTTTCTGACAAAAAAATATTTAAAAATATTTTTCGACATGAGCGGTTCCTCTGGATCATCTTGAGAATTTGAAACTATCACTCTATGCTTTATTTAGCTGTA
>JAKADF010000056.1 GCA_021820805.1 Bacillota bacterium | reverse complement strand
TCCGAACAATTAAGCTCTTGGAAGGCGTTGACGACACAAATTGTCTATTTCAGGATACGATTTGGACGTTTACGTCCGACTTGCCGAGTTGGATTCTTCCTTTATATGCATATTCGCCTCCATTATCGCAATAGGTACTCTTGTTCAAAAAATACTATGATACCTTAATATACAAACCATCAGAGATCAAGTCGAAGGTATAACACAATATATGATTACCCAATGTTCTTTCAAGGTATCAGTTCCCGACTAAGGGAAAATCCAACCCCTTAAATCCATGAGTACATGGAACAAGGGGTCAATTACGTAAGTACGCATCCACTCAACTTCGCAATTAAGAGGGATTTAGTGCAGTTTCCTTACAATAATTCTATCGTAATTATCAATTGTTTCTATACCGACTAACTCATGTTTTGCTTTTTCTACCCACTTTGGAATGTCACGTTGTGATCCTTTGTCTGTGGACAAAACAGCAACTACATCCCCTACTTGTGACGACTTGATCACTCGAATTAACTCCATCATTGGTCCTGGACAAAAACTCCCACGTGCATCAATTGTACGTTTGATTTCTACATTTGCCATGTCACCCACTCCTTCCTCAACTTTAACTTTAATTAGCCAAGGTATAGCGTCGTATCTGCTTCTGCACTCATCCCAACGAACTCACCAACGCCAATAATGTCATCCACAATCGGCTCGAAATCTTCAAGTTCCATTTCAAACAAGTCGGCAGTCATGGCACATGCGTGAATCTTAATATTGCCCATCTCTTTTGCTTGAACCAGGGTGTCATACCAAGAAGGCACATTCTTTTCACTCATAATTCTTACCATTTCTGGTCCTAGTTCTTCGTAATCCTTACTAACGCTTGATAATTGTTTTGGGGTGCCCTTTTTGAATGCCAACAGCCCCCAAAATGTTAAAAAGATATCTACATCCATGTCATTCATGACGGCTCCTGATGCCATAATGGCTGAAGGATAAAGCTTGTCAACTGTTCCACCAAAGACGACAATACACATCTTTTTAGTGTCGCTCATTTTATTCGCCTCCGTTTGTTTGAAGGAAATAATCTGATATTAATCTTTAAATTTCTATATGAGCTAAAGGGCAATCTAAAACGTTTTGACTGCTTTACCTAATTCACGCAATAACCCGAGTATCACATTCAGTCCATTCTGAACCTCGGGTTCTCTGAATGTCTTCATTAGATGCCGAACTCCAGGTTTAGATTTTGGAGGTTCGGTCAATATGGCTTCAGTGACGGTAAGCACTTCAGGAGCCACCTTGTAAAGCTTGCTTTGTAAAAATTGATCCCCAAGTTCTATCACGTCGACTGCTGTTCCGACAAGTCCATCAATAATTTCAGGAGTCATAGAGTTAAGGGCTGCATTAAAGAGGTGAACTAGAGTATCAATATTTTCTAAGGTACCGTCAGTTTCCCATTTGGCAATTCTGTCCAACGCAAGCTCTAGCTTTTCCTTACGATCCGAAATATCCATATGGCTGCCTCCTTTCTAAACTAGTCCTCGGACAGATAACCAATACATCCGATTGAAAGCCATCTTGAACCAATGTACCATTTGAGTTGGATCCGCCGGTTTTGGTGGATTGTTATAGTCAAATTGGATATGCATGGCTTTATCTAAGCCACCTTCAATAAAACAGAACACTTTACCATCGTAGAGAGCCAGCGGTTTTTCACCATGAAGCTCACGGATAATATTACGCACAACTACTTCCGATTCATAGTGAGCAGTCGATCCGGCTTTTGAAATCGGGAGGTTCGTCGCATCTCCGACAACATAGACTCCTTGGTATCCCTGTAATTCAAGAGTTGCACGCTCTGTTGGAAGCCACCCTTCCTCATCTCCCAAACCAGACGCACGAATTACAGGTGCTCCTCTATGTGGAGGAATCGCAACTAGAAAATCATAGTCAACTTCTTCGCCTTCTAACGTGTAAACAATCTTCTTCTTTGGGTCGATTGTTTCTGGATTAAAGAATGTCTCGCCAATGATATCTTTTTCCGCAAAAGCAACCTCGGCCCAATCAGAACACGGTTGTAGCGAATGCAGTCGACCAATAGGGTACGTGTACATCAATTCATAGTCGGATCTGCGATTTTTCTTGCGTAATAAATCGTCAAACATAAACATGAATTCAACAGGTGCCACAGGACATTTGTGCGGTACTCCAATAATCATTAGGAACTTTCCTTTATCAAATTCCACTAAGTCTTTACGGGTTTGCATTGCTTCATTGAACGTGTAGAAGGTGTGTGCTCCCTCTCGAAATCCCGGAATTGCATCCAAGTCTGGGTGTGAACCCGTAGCCAATACCAAGTAGTCAAACTCCATCGTTTTTCCACTATTAAGTAAGAGTGACCTTTTATTCATATCTATCTTCACTGCAGGGTCTTGAACAAGTCTCACGCCAGGCAACAGTAGCTTCTTGTGTTCCCGGAACACAGATTGGGGTTCAGCCAAGCCAAGCGCCACGTACAAGAGTCCAGGTTGATAGATATGTGATTCGGAGTCAGAAACTAGTGAAATCTCAACATCGGAATTTGCAAGTTCGGTAGATAAGTGACGTGCCAATCGGTTTGCCACCATGGCTCCCCCAGTACCTGCACCAAGAATTACCACTTGTTTCATTGTCTCACCCTCTCACACTTTTCGTTACGACCTCAAGATACCAAAGCCCGTACGGGTATCCAAGGTACATATGGACTTTAATATTCCTATTTTTGATAGCTCGTCTGACTAAGGGCTCTGATAAGAAATTGCCAAATTCTTTAGTGCAAATTTGAGTGTTCGTCGGCGGTCGACAACTTCTCCGCATGACCACTGAAAATCAAGTTCATTGACTATAGCCATTTTCTACAAATGTAATTGTGTTTCACTACCTAATTCTGTTGACGGAAGGAACAAAGTCTAATTACACACGATACCCCCGTCACTTTGGCAACACTGACGAACGAACGAACGTGCAGCTTGAAAAAACTGAACACAGCGATCCCAAGGGGGGAATTTGAGAAGACTGTAAATGAAGATACAAACTCACTACGGTGAACTTGTGGTATCCATGGGGGTAATCGTTGAGCGGAAGGTGAAAGAAAGTGGCATTAGAAACGGACCTGGACTATTGTGGGGTTCACAAGGACTGTGGATAACGTTACTAGGTATGCCGTTACTTGTATACAGCCTTCTAGCGTCTCGATGCAGAAAAGTTGTGGACATACTTATTCGTCCTTATTCGTAAACAACAATATGCAATTTAGAGAATAAAGCTGACATAAACATTTATTTCGTCGTAATATGTCGAAAAAGGAAGGAAAACAGACAATGATAGAGTTAGAATGATATATTCTCTTCTTATCGTAGAATTAAGGCCAAAATCGTACTTGAATATTCAGTCAATATAAAATAACATGCTTACTAAGAAGGGTGAGTGATGGAGATATGATTGTATCGAATCAACATAGGCTATTCTAATAGAAAGGGGATAGTCCAGAGGATAGATAAAGATCATGTCAATGTGGTTCACCAGAAAGGATACTAGAGAACTTGCGGACGAAAAGTAAAAACGGAGAGAAGTAGGCCCTTGCTTTATACAGTAAATTGTATAGCAAGGGCTTTATTATGTGCCATATACTTCAAAGGTGTATCTTAATAACATAGGTATAATGCTGCTACGTGAACAATGACCACCTAACGAGTGGTCAATCAACTTGCTCGTTGAACAAGCATGGAAAGGCAATGCTTTTCCAAAAGTCAGCACAAAGCATATTGATGCATCAATACCATCTGCAGTGCGTGAACAACCAAAATTACAAGGTAAGTGACAATACTGTTTCGTTTCCAATTCAGGTCAAAGGTAAAACGAAAAAGAAGGCATTAATTGCTTTGGCACAATATCGAGACCGAACACTGCCCAAAGGTAATTAACACAGTCGCTTTCTAAACCATATATAGTATAGGCGTGAGAAGAGGAATGTGAAAAAGAGCGTGATCCATGTCCAGTACCATTCCCAATAAATATATAGTACCAAATTTGTATATCGTTCTATTAATGCTTCCAGGACGGTCATCCAAGTAGGAAAAAGTAGAAACCACGCGACTCGATATACCCAATTCTTTTTTTCAGGAAAATGTAAATTGAACACGACACAAATCGCAGGATATAAGAAATACTCAAAAGAAAAGCTCGTTTGCGTTGCTTTTGGAAACTCACGAATTGGGTATACGATTAAACCAAGCTGCACAACCACCAAGCCTAAAAACCAAGTCATAAATTGTTTAAAAAAGAAGATGATTTGTGCATCCCGAAGTTTGTTTCTAGGAATGAACTTAAAGAGTCCGGCAATGGTGAAGATCCATATAGTGATCAGGACAATATGATCGTTGAGCATTGTTGCTGTATCCCTCTCTAAAAACCCACAGACTCAAGTTAAGAACGAATTATCCATGTATGTTGCAGTAACATCTTTCCTTGGGCTTGCTGCAATTGAAAGGCCATAATTTCCTATGCTCGCAGTAGCAAAAGTGTTGTGTGATACATCATCGACTTATCGGAAAATGGAGGCGTGGTTGATTCTGAATAAAGCCTTGGCGTATTCATGTTTACGTCATCATTATTGAATCCAGCGGGAAATCGGAAATTTTCCCTTTGTGAATACCTCTTGAACTGTTTCGATGTGTCGCTTATGTAAGACGACCAAAGATTTGCTTGCTCTGACGCAGTTAATTGGACATTAATTTGTGACTCTAACTGAATTGAACCTCTCCTTGAGATGTTTTACGTAAGTAACGTGATTTAGGTTTATTTATATTTGGAAAAATCTTTAAAATAGAATTCGGATTTATTTACTTCCCTTATAATTGAGTTTTTATTCCGGTTTACTTTCTTTAGATAAGCGTTTGTAGACAAATGGTGATCTTCGTGCGATAGGGATGGCTTAGTTATTTGGCAATCAAAATGAACACGAGTAAGAGCCAGCTCGACAGGGAAAGACATCTGCCAATACAGACGGTAGGTGTCTTTATTTTGTTAACAATATTGATTTGTGTACATTGTGTACTTATAGAATCTGCAAAAGCGCAGTTGCAAATGTTCGATTGACATTTTCAGCAATCAACGAAAGCTGTATAACGTTTGAATCCCTTTCACGAAACTGGGGGTAAACACCCAGCCAATTACGAAGGTTCCAAGAATACAAAGTGGCATTACACCTCTTAGCATTGCCATCCCGGCAATAACGAGTAAAACCACAGTTAAGTAAATCCAGTGTGAAGCTGTAAGTGCCATGAGATGCCCTCTCCACAACACAGGCTAATGTCTCTTTGGACAAGGAGGAGCATTTGGATTATATCCGATGGTACTACGCATGACCTTTGACTTATACCCTATGAGACCAGTTCGGATATTTCGTCAAAATGGTACTTTCTTGCCTCACTATCAAAACTCTGCGGATGTACAGTTTGAAGTGTCAAAAGGAATTGAGGGCAACAACCAAAAGGGGGATGCGTTTTAATGAAAAAATTGACATTAGTAACTGTAGGTTTATTAACCGCTGTTTTAGTTGGCTGTGGGTCAACGACAACCACAACCACGGCTCCGAAATCGAATTCTAGTACAACTACCAGTACAGCAACAACGAATACTGCATCAACTTCTACTAATGGCGGGCAATCGACCCAAAGTGCAGCACTTAAAACTCAAGAAGTTAATTTGACCGTGTTACCAGGCGGACGTTTAGGACCAGACGGCAAAATGCATGACACATATACGGATCCTAACTTTACAGTCGTTGAAGGTGTGCCTGTCAAATTGAGTGTTTACAACTATGACAGCGGGACACATACAATCTCAAATGCGGATTTGAATTTGAATTTAGCAGTAAAAGGTTCGACGAAAAAAGGAGTTCCGGCCGTCTCTACGGTTACATTTACCCCGACAAAGACGGGAGATTTCAATTGGCAGTGCTTAGATAAATGCGACGGAGGAATGACTAGCTATTCTATGACTCACAAAGGATATATGGAGGGTACCATCCATGTAGTTCCATTCAATAATGTGCAGTACGAATATGTGGCAATTAAAGACGGATTGCAGTTCGCATCTGCGGATGGCAAAATGCACGATTCCTATTCCCCAGCAGATTTAAATGTTCAGGCTGGAATACCTGTAAAGGTTACGGTTGAAAACTTTGACACAGGTAGTCACAGCATGTCTTCGCCACAGCTTGGACTCAATGCCATGATTAAAGGTGCAACCAAGGAAGGTGTTCCATCAGTAACAACGTTTACCTTTACGCCTTCAAAAGCTGGTAAATTCCATTGGAGCTGTATGGTTCCATGTGATGGGAATGGATGGGCTATGACACACGACGGGTATATGGCTGGCAACATTAATGTAGTGTCGTAAGTTCGATTCCATTTGTACATGCGGAAGGACATCCTGCGCAAAGATTTCCAGGATTGCAAAGGAAAAAGAAGTTGACATAATTATCACAAAGCAGTGGAGCGGCCGGCAATAAGTTTGGCAGGGAACATTCTCACATGTTAACGACTGGCGGCCGCTTCATTATGCAACTTTTTCTATCCTAGGAAGTAAATCATTACTTAAGTAATGTGGAGGTGACAAATATGAAAGGAAGGTCAGAACGGTTTTTGATTGCAGCTATTCTAGCAATATTTTCTTATGAGTGGATAATTTCCGGTTTAAATAAGTGGTTTAGCGGCAGTTTTATATCAGAATTGCATATGGAAATGATGGATAATCTGAAAAATATTCAAGTGCCATTTTATCGCGATTTCTTAGCTACCTATGGTTTGGCACATTGCACTATAATTGCTGTTATCGTTGAAACTGCAGAACTATTCGTTGGGATTTCATTTGCAATACTATCTTATCAAGCTTTTCGCGGACGGTTTGGAAATAGAATGTTAAAAGTTGGTGTTGTTGCCTGTGCTGTTGCAGTATTTATGAATGTAAATTTCCTTCTTTACCAAAGCGGAGCAGTATTTTTTAGCATCGACGATCCGTTTGATGAAGGGGTTTCCTTAGATTTTATAATGACGCTTGTTGAGTGCGGAATGTCATTGTTCTTTTGGAATATGGTGAATAGTGAAGCCAAACAGGTTTTGCTGCCTGGTCAATTGGAAGTTCAGAAGAAAGCAAAATTGGTCGGGCGATAAGATGTCGCCCTTTTTTGTGCAATTACCACATCAATGTTCATGAATTTACCGCCGTTTATAGCAATTATCGTTGCAAGCCTTTGCGTAAAAACAACATGAGACCGTAAAGCCAAGATGCATAATTTAGTTGATAGTGCCTGACAACGATTGAACTACGAACCGAATTCCATCTGTAAATCCACTTTGGTACATCATATCTTGCTGGTCAGCTTCTATTTTTCCCGCGATTGCATCGAGATCGAATAATAGTTTTTGTCCATGAGCCGGCAGCATTGATTTTATTTCTTCATATAAGCGGCAGTATTCCGCTATATCTTTCGAATGTTCATTTGAGAGCCTGTCCGGTCTAGCGCGATCCATCCTGGAATGGAAGAAATCATGCATGTCCTCACCGAAGTGCTTAGCATGCATATAGTTAGGGTACAATTCTTTCGGATGAGCCGCCTGCTGGAAATTGAATAGTCGTGATTTTGACATAATATGTATGCTCCTTTTTCAACTAACTCTTCTATGACATATTGTGCCCGGTAAAGGTATTTTTTATTCATTTTTACGAGAATGACTAGTTTTAATCAAAAAAACCTGCTCACAAACTATCGTGAGCAGGTTTACAGATAAGCTTTATAAATTGTGAAATTAATACATGTATGCAAGAGAACCCATCGGATCCCATGGTTGTAACTCAGTTGGTTTTTCTTCAAGTACAGATTTAAGGTTTTCTGGCAAGTACTTTCTTTGAACGACAATCTGATACATATATTCGTCAAACCAAGAGTCGCTCATGATAAAAAATCCTTTGTTACCTATGTCGGATCCCCAACTATTCTCCACTTTCCAACGGTTCGGTTTTCCATCGACGAGATTTACACCCGTGAATACCATCGCGTGCGTCATTTGACTTTCGCCATAATCAAGGCGGTCTGCTTTTGTTGTTTCAAAGGAGACGCCGAGAGCAGACTCGTAGTCATACAAGTTTGTATCCATAATGCCAAAATCGCGATCAAGCATCTTTCCAACATCACAACCAAACCAGACTGGTTCATTGTCCTCTAGTTGTTTGCGCGCTAAATCCCGCAACAGGTTAATTTCGACATTTAAATATAGGACATTCTTACCGCCTTTAACGTTCCCTAAATACTTAACTGTGTATGTTTTGTTGAATGGTTTGTCTTTGGTTGGCGCATTGATGATACTAACGTAATCTTCTAAATGAACACCAACGTATTTCTCATAGAATGCGATTGGTGTCAAATTTGTATCCCGGTGAAACTCATCATCTTTGTCTCTGTACTCAAAATCAAAATGTGTTGGGGGCACGCCAAGGAAGTGGCATAGCATGCGGTAAATATCATTCAGCATATATTCTTTCTCTGCTCGTAAGTCTTCAACTGGAACACTGTTTTCTTTATAATCACGACGTAGTCTCGCTGCATCTTCTCGCAGTTTCAATGTAACTAAGCGGTTCATCATCGCTGATTTACTGCTGTGGAATGTTTCAGGCATTACGTGTTTTGGCACCACTCCATATTTATCGACTAAATTGACAAACATATCCCATTGTCCGCCATCCTGAACAGGGCTCATTAAAAGCCACGAAACTAAGCGGCTGTCTGTTTCCTCGTCTAAAGTTTCGATTATACTTTCGAGGAAGTAGTTCGCTTTTTCAAATTTATCCCAAAACATTTGGTAATTTTGGGACAGTTCAAATGATTCAAGGTTAAGTTTTTTTGCGGCTTGATGGCGAAGCGTATTTAGACCTGCGAACATCCAACAGCGTCCGCTTTGTTTTTGATTTGTAATTTCACCTGTATTCATCTCGTTAGAGAATGTGTGCTGCATATCTACAATAGAATCTTGATTTATTGCGACGGATTCAATTCCATTCTTTTTAATTGCATTCATTATGGTACGGTTCGGTACGCTTTCATAAAAGCCGTTTGAGAATTTGTTAATTGATTCTTTAGTTAGGGCTTGATTTTTAGCAGTTTGAACGTCCATAAATAAATAATCCCCTCCCGTTAACGGACTGGTGATTTTGCTGATAAAATTCTCTTCAATATTAAATATTTAGATATAATCATATCGTACACTTCTGATCGTTAAAATCAAATGTCTAGAGGGAAGGAATAAAGATGACTCCTAAAAAGATATGGATATGCGACGTTGCACCTAGAGACGGGTTTCAGATTGAACCAAATTTAGTTTCTACGGATACGAAGATTGCTGTGATTAACGCACTCGGCTCTGCAGGTGTGCCGGAGATTGAAGCAACATCATTCGTACATCCCAAAGCAGTACCGCAAATGGCGGATGCAGAAGCTGTGATGCAAGGGATTACTCGGTACCCAGGTACAAAATATGCTGTACTTATTCCAAATATCAAAGGTGCAGAGCGTGCAATTGAAGTAAAGCCGGATAGACTAAATCTAGTCGTGTCCGCAAGTGACAGCCACAACCTGGCAAACATTCGCAGAACAACATTTGATACATTAGACAGCTTCCGAGAAGTGGCAAAGATTTCAGAACGAGCAGGGATCCCGATTTACGGAGCAGTAGCGACATCATTTGGATGCCCATTTGAAGGGAGAGTTCCAATTGAACGTGTACTGTCTGTCGTTGATGCGTACGTTAAACTCGGCGTTTGTGCGATTGGGCTCGCTGATACTACGGGTATGGCAAATCCAGAGCAAGTACGTCTAGTGGTGCGTGCAGTAAAAGATCGGTATAAAGATCTCGAAGTTCATTTGCATTTTCATAATACACGCGGTATGGGATTAGCAAATGTATACGCAGGCCTCCTGGAAGGTGTTGTTCATTTTGATGCATCCCTTGGCGGGCTTGGCGGTTGTCCTTTTGCACCTGGTGCAACAGGAAATATTTGTACAGAAGATACAGTTCATATGTTGATGGAAATGGGAGTGGAGACGGGGATAGACCTTGACGCGCTAATTAACATATCCCGCGATATGGAGAAGAAACTAGGTCATTCTCTTCCAGGCCAGGTCATTAAAGCTGGGAAGACACTCGATTTGCATAATATGCCTGCGGATGCACCGAAAAAATAGGAATTCGAAGCAATAAGATTAGATTTAGAATAGGACCTCATGCCTCCGTGAATAATACCATTCGGATCCTAGGTGGATTATTTTTTCCGCTAATGGTATGAAGGAGTGTCGGGCATGAGTATAAATTTCGATCAAGATACGCGCCGAAAGATGGAGCGTACATATGAAAAAATCAGTCCTTTTGAATTCAAGAATAAGTTAATAAGCCTAGCAGAAGAACGACAAAAGAAAAGTGCACGTACAATGCTGAACGCCGGAAGGGGAAACCCGAATTGGATAGCGGCAACACCGAGAGAAGCCTTTTTTGCACTTGGTCAATTTGCGGTTGATGAAAGCCGACTTGTTTGGAATGAACGGGATTTAGCAGGAAAGCCGGGTAAAAAGGGAATCGCAGAGCGTTTTGAAGGACATGCCAGGGAACATGCAGATACGCCTGGCATGAAACTTCTTAGAGAAATTGTTGAATATGGTGAAAAAGCACAAGGATTTTCGGCTGATGAATGGTTATATGAGCTTGTGGACGGAATTATTGGCGACAATTATCCAGAACCTGACCGTATGCTTTTGCGAATTGAAAAGGTTGTTCACGATTACCTGATTCAAGAAATGTGTAATAATGATTCATCTGTTGGAAACTTTGACCTTTTTGCAGTAGAAGGCGCAACTGCAGCAATGTGCTATATTTTCGAATGTTTGCTTGAGAACAATTTGTTGTCTCGGGAAGATAAAATCGCGATTATGGTTCCTATTTTTCCTCCTTACGTTGAGATTCCACATTTGGCTCGCTATAACTTTGATGTTGTTGAAATCAGGGCTTCCAGTATGGATGACGCAGGGAATCATACTTGGCAATATCCAGCTTCTGAGCTTGAAAAATTGGCGGATCCGTCCATAAAAGCTTTGTTTCTCGTCAATCCAAGCAACCCGCCGTCTGTGGCAATCAGGCCGGAATCAATGAAGCAGCTTGTTGAGATTGTAAATCAACATAATCCTAATTTAATGATTATATCTGATGATGTATACGGGACTTTTGTAGATGATTTCAACTCACTTATGGCAAAACTTCCATACAACACGATTGGCGTGTATTCTTTCTCAAAGTATTTTGGTGTGACTGGCTGGCGACTTGGAGTAGTCGCTGTACACCAAAATAATGTATTTGATAAATTGCTGAAACAATTGCCAGTGGAACAAGTGGAACGTCTTTGCAAACGGTATGAATCCTTG
>JAKADF010000055.1:6858-11503 GCA_021820805.1 Bacillota bacterium | reverse complement strand
AATTCAAATAAAGGCCAATTATGAAATTTGAGAGAGAATTATTTAGCTATACAGATTTTAGGTCTATAAAATTGTTGAAAAAACTGATCATTCAAAGTATCCTGTATCTAGGCCTTCATTATTGGTTGCAACGCAATCGAAGTTGTATAAGCAACATTTGAAATGGTATTTCACATAGTGAAATGGCGAGGGGACGAATGATTGAATCAAAGTGTAGTGAAAGCATTAAAATTGCTCGACTTATTCATTCCGGAGCCTGAGCTGAGCCTGGCTGATGTTGCTCGAAAAGCAGATATGTCGAAGCCAACAGCTTACCGTTTACTTGTATCTTTAGAGGATGCCGGTTTTCTAACAAAAGTGAAGTATACAGACCAGGATATAAGGTATCGATTAGGCCTTAAAATCCTTGAGCTCGGTAATATTGTGTCAGAAAGATTAGAGTTGCGAAAAGTTGCTTTGCCGCATATGCAAAACCTGTGTAAGGAAATTGACGAAGTCGTGCATTTAGTGGTTAGGGATGGAAATGAGGCAGTTTACATTGAAAAGGTAGAAAGCACACAGGCGATTCGCCTCTTTACTCGTGTAGGGAAGCGAACTCCTCTTCATGCAGGATCCGGACCTAAACTGTTACTCGCTTTCATGACTCGTGAGGAACAGAAACGAATCTTGTCGCAGGTACCGCTTTTACCTGTAACTAGTCAAACTCCGATCGAGCCTGATGAACTTTTGTCACAAATCGAGTGTATTTTGAGGCAAGGGTTTGCGACTAGTGTCAGCGAGCAGGATGTAGATACAATAGGAATTTCATATCCTATTTACGATTTTAAAGGGAATGTCATTGCAGCTTTAGGTGTGTCTGGGCTAAAGTACAGATTCTCAGGTGAACGAAAGGTGATGATGCAGCAAAAAACAATGGAGGCGGCAGCGCAAATCTCAGCGGATTTGGGCTATTTGAGACAGTAAAATGTACAAATATGCACTGCATTAAATTAAGCGGGGCGATTTACTTTGGGTGATATAAGGCTTGTAACTGAAGTTCCAGGACCAGAGTCCCAGGCGTTAATGAAAAGACGTCAATCTGCAGTACCAAGGAGCATTACACATACGGTCCCCATTTTCGCAAGACATGCAAAGGGTGCACTTGTAACCGATGTGGATGGGAATCAGTTGATTGACCTTGCAGGAGGAATCAGCAGTTTAAATGTCGGCCATTCTCCAAGTCCGGTTATAAAAGCACTAAAAGAGCAATTAGACAGGTTTATTCATCCGGTTTTTCCAGTTACACTATATGATTCCTATGTTGAACTTGCAGAGGCATTAAATAAACGAACACCGGGAAATTTCCCTAAGAAGACGGCATTTTTCAACAGCGGGGCTGAAGCTGTTGAAAACGCTGTCAAAATTGCACGGAGGTACACCGGACGGCGGGGGATTATCTCATTTGAACGCGGATTTCACGGCAGGACTTTTCTTACGATGAGTTTGACAGGGAAAGTTCGCAATTTTAAGCGTGGCTTTGGCGGATCCGCAGGAGATATTTATCAAATGCCCTATCCATATGAATATCGAAGCGTGATTACTGACGAGCAGATACTTGCACGATTTGATGATTTATTTGAATCTGTTGTTCACCCTGAAGATATAGCTGCGGTAATCATGGAACCAGTGCAAGGTGATGGAGGATTTGTTGTTCCTACACGGACGTTTGTGCAAGGTGTAAAACGCATTTGTGAAGCGCACGGCATTTTGTTTATTGCAGATGAAGTGCAGACAGGTTTTGGACGCACTGGCAAGTGGTTCGGTATTGAACATTTCGGTGTTTGTCCCGATTTAATTACGATGTCCAAATCTATTGCCGCAGGCATTCCGTTTAGTGCTGTCACGGGGAGACAAGAAGTGATGGATGGTCCTATGCCAAAAGAAATAGGGTCTACACTTGGAGGCAGCCCTCTTGGATGTGTAGCAGGCCTTAAAGTAATAGAGATGATTGAACAAGAAAATCTGCTTGCACGTGCAACTGAAATCGGAGATAAAATTCGTGAAATGCTTGCTTTTCCGTCAACCCGTATTGGCGATATTAGAGGTATCGGTGCAATGGTCGGTATCGAGTTTGTTAAAGACAAGGAATCCAAAGAGCCAGATGCAGATTTTGTTAAGGAAGTCGTTAAGCGTTGTTACCAAAAAGGCACTATTGTTCTAACAGCAGGGTCACGCGGGAATGTGATTCGTCTCCTGCCGCCGCTCGTTATTGAAAATGAACAAGTTGAAGAAGCAATGCAGGTGTTTGTCAGTGTCGTCAAGGAATTGGAGGGGGTGGTCTCGGTTGGCTAATGTCACGGGTGGTCATGCCGTTGTGAAAGTGCTTGAAAGAGAAGGCGTAGAAAAGGTTTTTTGTGTGCCTGGCGAAAGCTATTTGGATGTGCTCGATGGATTGTATCAGCACGAATCAATTGAACTCATTGCGAACCGTCATGAAGGCAGTACTTCTTTTATGACCGAAGCGTACGCAAAGGCTTCGGGCAAAGTAGGTGTGTGCTTAGCAACGCGCGGGCCAGGAGCTTCTAATCTTACGATTGGGTTGCATACGGCGGCGCAGGATTCGACGCCTGTTGTTGCGTTGATTGGGCAAGTGGAGCGTCAGAATGAGTTTAAGGAGAGTTTCCAAGAGGTCGATTTTGTTTCAATGTATCAATCCATTTGTAAGTGGGTCGTTGAAATCAAGGATGCGAATCGAATTCCTGAACTCTTGCATCGTGCATTTCACAGAGCACGCTCTGGTCGGCCGGGTCCAGTTGTTGTTGTGCTCTCTCACGATATGCTGACAGACACGGTTTCAGATGAGTTCTTACAGGAGAACCGTTTTGGCCCTTACAAAGAGCCAAAGCTCCGTTCACACGGTTTGGTTGTTGAAGAAGTGTTTGCGGAACTGAAATCTGCAAGCCGCCCAATCGTGATTGCAGGTGGAGGCATTCTTCGTGCAAATGCTACAGAAGAATTAACAGCGATTGCAGATAAGCTTCATTTGCCTGTTGTAACTGCATTTCGGAGATATGACGCGTTTTCGAATCACAATGTCCATTATGCAGGGTGGCTCGGTTTCGGACCAGCGAGATACATAGCAGATTATATCCGAAATGCAGATGTCGTCCTTGCGATTGGAACACGTTTGTCGCAAGTTACCACAAAAGACTACACTCTGTTAAGACCAGGTGTGAAGTTAATCCACGTGGATGTTTCGCCAGATGTATTTGGTAAATCATTTGCCCCATTTATTTCTGCTGTCGCAGACGCACGCGTTTTCTTGCAGGATTTGCTCGCGGTGGCAGAAGACTATAAAGCAACTGCTCGAAAGGATGTGGAAACACTTCACCAGCAGTACCTTGAATTTTCAACACCGCGTGCGGATTACACGGAAAACTACGTGGATATGGATGGTCTGATGTACGATTTTGTCGAGCATGCACCAAAGAGTACAGTCATTACCTCGGATGCAGGGAATTTCTTTGGCTGGTTGTGCAGATACTTTCGTTTTGACAATCCAAAAACCTATTTTGGACCAACATCCGGCGCTATGGGTTATGGATTGCCCGCTGCTATCGGTGTAAAGCTCGCGAATCCGGATAAGACCGTAATTGCTTTTTCTGGCGACGGGGGCTTTATGATGACCATGCAAGAATTAAATACTGCTGTCCGTTACAACATTCCTATTATCTCTATCGTAATAAATAACGGTTTATATGGTACAATCCGTGCACACCAAGAAAGGTATTTTCCAGGCAGAGTCGTTGGTACAGAGCTTACAAACCCAGATTTTGCACAAGTGGCAAAGGTATTTGGTTGCCATGGAGAGAGAGTAGTAAAGAATTCAGATTTTGTACCTGCGCTTGAACGAGCAATTCAAGCGAAATGTCCCGCGGTAATTGAGGTTATGACGAATCCAGAAATCTTGTCAGTTGCACAGTCAAAACAAGCACGTACAATTATGAAATAATCTGACCCAGAATATAGGAGGAGATAGTACTTATGACCACAACATCTGCAAAAGTAAAATGTTTGAATTACATCGACGGAAAATGGGTTGAACCTAAAAATGGACTCTTCATCGATAACATAAATCCAGCAACAGGCGAATCACTCGGTCTCGTACCCCAATCGGCGCAGGAGGACGTACAAGATGCTGTGAAAGCAGCTGTTGAAGCACAGAAGAAATGGCGGCTCGTTCCTGCACCCCAAAGAGCACTTATCTTATATAAAGTTGGTCAACTGTTAAAGGAGCGTAAGGAGCATTTAGCGCAAGTTTTAACGAGCGAAATGGGCAAAGTCATTGAGGAAGCACGTGGAGAAGTTCAAGAGGCCATTGATATGTCATTTTACATGGCTGGAGAAGGAAGACGATTATTCGGCCAAACGACGCCTTCCGAGCTTCCAAATAAAATGGCGATGAGCGTACGTGCTCCAATTGGTGTTGTTGGTATTATTACGCCGTGGAATTTCCCGATCGCGATTGCTTCATGGAAATCCCTCCCCGCCATTGTTGCAGGTAACTCTATTGTTTGGAAACCAGCATCGGAAACTCCGTTTATGGCGGCAGAGTTTGTCAAGATTTATGAAGAAGCTGGACTTCCAAAGGGTGTTATCAATCTCG
>JAKADF010000055.1:0-6848 GCA_021820805.1 Bacillota bacterium | reverse complement strand
TCCTGATATTAAGGTAATTTCGTTTACCGGATCGAATGAAGTAGGTAAGACGATTGCAAGCAAGGCTGGAGCACTGTTAAAGCGAGTTTCCTTGGAAATGGGCGGCAAAAATGCGGTTATTGTTATGGATGATGCAAATTTAAATCTTGCTGTTGATGCAATTTTGTGGGGCGCCTTCGGGACAACTGGTCAGCGCTGCACGGCTACCAGCCGCGTTATTGTACACCGGGATGTCAAAGAAACGCTTGAACAGGAATTACTAAGGAGAATTGAGACTTTAACAATTGGTAACGGGCTTGATGAGTCCATTCAGGTAGGCCCGGTTATCAATGCAAAGAGCCTTGAAAAGGTTGACGAGTATGTCAAAATCGGCGCCAAGGAAGGTGCAAAACTCTTGTGCGGAGGGCACATTTATAACCATCCAGATTTGCCCGGCGGCAACTATTACGAGCCAACGGTGTTTACGGATGTAGCGTGGAATATGAGAATTTCGCTAGAAGAAATTTTCGGTCCTGTTATATCTGTCATTCCCGTTGACAGCTTTGAGGAAGCCATTGAAGTAAATAATAGCGTGGCTTATGGTTTATCTAGCTCTATTTTCACGCAAAATGTGAATCGTGTGTTTGCAGCTATGCAAGATCTCGATACTGGCATCGTCTATGTAAACGCAGGCACAACTGGTGCAGAGATTCATCTTCCATTTGGCGGATCAAAAGGAACAGGCAACGGTCATCGGGACTCGGGCCAAGCCGCACTTGATGTGTTTACCGAATGGAAAACTTTATATGTCGATTATAGTGGAACGTTGCAACGTGCCCAGATTGATGTTAAAGAGGCAGATGAGGCGTAAGCGCACAAAATAATGGTTACAAAAAAGGGTGCGCTCTGGTTTGCGCGCCCTTTTTCTATTGATTTATTTCATTCTGTTACTGGCTGCTCTTAAACTGGGGTCTTTCGTTAAAAAGCGGATCGGATGATTCCCGTATTTATTTTGCAGGTAATATATTTGTTCTTCTTTGAAAAGTTGATTGGCAGTTACAGTTTGTTCATACGCGTCATATATACCAAAGAAATAAATCGATGGGAAAAAGAGGAACCACTGATAATTGATATTGAGTTCTGGTATATGGTTGAACTGTCCTGTGAGCGAATACATAAGGATGTGGGGTAATTTCGATTGATATGACACGACTACTGTCCAACCAAGTAATATAAACCCAGACACAATCTTGTGACAGTAAATGTGGCCAAGTCCTGTAAACATAACGGACCAGAGTCCGCCAAGCCAAGGCACACGTTTATCTAAACTATTTGAATCTATTTCCTTTACGGAATTCTGCCTGAATTCCCTGACTTCTTGTTTGGATTCTAACCATGAGAGTTTGTTGATTTCAATTGCTACACGATAAGAATCCCAAATGGAAAAAACAAATATTGCACAATATAATGTAGACCAGTCATAGTTAAGCACTTGATTTGCTCTCTGAAATTGTCCCCAGAATGTATAGTAGATGGCAAGATTGATATGCCCAAGCACATTGAACCCAATCTCTCCAGACATAAGAAGAAAGCCCTTTGTATACATACCTAAGTAAATATGGCCAAACCCAGGAAGGGCACAGGACCACCATGCCGCGACCCAAGGGCGGCTATTGTGAATCACATTGATGCCAAGGGATCCCAGATTCATTTTGGCACGCCTTGGGCGAACAATCTGTACTTGTCGAATCATTTGAGCCCTCTTTCCTGGAATAAACGGAAATAATCAGGATGATACTGGTGATGTAAATTATTTACAAAACGAGGTCATGATATGCATTTGATTGCTGGTTTTGAAAGTAATGCGTATGTTGAGATAGCACTTGAAGAAATCAAGGAGCAGTGTCATATCCCTGATCGGGAAATTGCTTTTGTTGAAATGAATCCACAAGAAAAGCCACAAACGTTTCTAGATTCCATTCATTACTCCGATGGATTTAGTTCCCTCGATGCAGCAGCAGCATGGGCAGTTGTGGGCGGTGTCTTGGGTATCATATACGGTTCAAAAATATGGTTAGGCTCAGTTACTATTGGCCTTCTTGGCGCGATTTTTGGCGGATTAATCGGCTTTTTCTTTGACAAGAAAATCAGCCGAAACAAACAAAGTAAAAAGCAAATCAGGCATATTGAAGTGCTTTTGTTCATGCATTTCAATTCATATACGCAGCTTGAGAAAGCATCCTCAATTTGTCGCGCCAATAACGTCATTTCACTCGGCACTCATGGTTATACAAAACTGGCGGAGAATAATAGTAGATAAATGCACAGGCATCTTGTATGTCGGTGGTAGCAGGGGGACCCATTGTTGGAATAACGGCTGAAACAGCCTTGGAGGCGGGGCTCCCGCAGACGAGAGGTGTGCCCCGCACTCCGCCCACCAATCCCCCGGGCTACTTCAACCCGTACTTGTGCAAGTAGTATTGTAATCGTTGGCGGCTGATGCCAAGGGTTCGCGCGGTTTGAGATACATTCTCGTCAGAATTGAGGAAGGTTCTGCGAACCGTTTCTTCCGACAATGCGATTGGTGCATTCTCGGTTCGCCTTTCTTTAGGATTTGGAGCGATTTCTAATAGGTCAGAAATGGATAAGATATGTTCCATTGCAATTGGGCAGCCTGGCTCGGCAATGTTCATGGCTCCTTCAATCATGTGTTCTAATTGCCTTACGTTTCCAGGCCAGTGGTAATCCAAAAACCAGCGGATCACATCGGGCTCAACACTAGATATGTTCAATTGATACATGTTACTGTATTTCTCCACAAAATGATTGACCAAGAGTGGAATGTCTTCTCTACGTTCACGAAGTGGCGGAACTTGGATGTGGACAACGCAGAGGCGATAAAATAAATCCTCTCGCAACATCCGGGAAGCAATCGCTTCCTTTGGATGAATATTCATAGTGGCGATAACCCTGACGTCGACAGGTGTGGAGTGGATACTTCCAACAGGTAAAGCAACGCGTTCTTGCAATACACGTAATAGTTTTGCTTGTAACCCGACGTCAAGCGTGTGTATTTCATCAAATAAAAGTGTTCCGCCTTGTGCAACTTCAAATAGACCTGCCCTGTCAATAGCGCCTGTAAATCCGCCGCGTCTAGTACCGAATAAGATTCCTTCTAACAATGCGGCGGGTAATGCGGCACAATTCTGGGGAACGAACGGGTGCCCTGAGCGTGCGCTTGCGGAATGTATACCTTGTGCGAACAACTCCTTCCCGACGCCTGTTTCGCCAAATATGAGCACAGTCGAATCGGTGCGAGCAGCGCGGCGCGCGATATAGCGTGCTTTTTCAATGGCTTTGCTCTCGCCGATGATTTGGTCGAGGGTAAACAGGTGAGGAGGGTTAACCGGTTCTTTCTTTCCCCGATCCGCCTGGTTTATCGGAGTAGACACCTCGACTGCGCCAATGACTTTTCCGTTGTATATAAGGGGCCTTGTTTGGTTTCGAGTGATAATTTTGCGCCCGCCGCGGTTAAAGTAAACCTGCTTCGGAATTTGGATCTGCTTCCCAGTTGTAAGCGCTTTCCACAGGGTGCTTGTATCCTCCGTAAGTTGAAACAACTCAAAGAGACCCTTGCTGACAGCCTGACTAGGGTCATAGCCGTCAATTTCTCCCATCGTTCTGTTATAAACCTGGGTACGGCCGCTATTGTCGATGACGTGAATGCCAATCGGGATAAGATCCCAAATGTCCTGGTAGATCCTCCAAAGATCGGCGTACAAGTTGTCTGACATACGCACGCCCCTCTTCCTAGTCTTTATATTGTTATTTCCCATATCGGATTTATCAAAAGATGGTTTATGGCATGCAAAATTGCATGTAAACCCTACTCTCATTATACAAAAGTGCCCGAACATTTGCGCAAATATTTGCTAGTTGGTTCGTTAAATCAGTTGGCACAGAACTTGCTAATAAAGGTTTGCGAACTGTGATTGGGGGATCCATTCACATCAGACACCAGAAGGGGAGATACACATGGAAAAGACAAAAATTACGTTGCCTGGCGAATTGAGTGCAGGTTGGCTGGATCGCGCTGATAAACGTGTTGCCAGGGCCTACAGCGTTTATCTGCCGGCTATGATTACAAAAGCACAAGGTTCAACTTTATTCGATATTGATGGCAACGCTTACATTGATTTTGTTGGAGGGGTTGGCTGCTTAAATGTGGGGCACAGCCACCCAAAAGTAGTTGAGGCGCTTACGGAAAGTGTAAAACAGTTCACACATACGGATTACACCATGTCTCCATATACACAGTTGATTGAGTTAGCAGAGCGATTAACAGCTTATTCACGAATTCCAGATGCTAAGGCAGTATTTTTTAACTCAGGGGCTGAAGCTGTCGAAAATGCTGTAAAAATTGCAAGGGCTTATACAAAGCGGCCAGGAGTCATTGCATTTGATGGAGCGTTTCACGGACGTACTTTCATGGCGATGAGCCTTACCAGTAAATTGCATCCTTATAAAGCTCAGTTTGGTCCGTACGCAAACAACGTATATCGGCTTCCTTATCCGAATGACAGCCATGGCCCAAGTCTTGCAGAGTTTAAAGCATGGCTTGAACGAGCAAGTTTGACATGGTTTGAACCGGAACATATCGCAGCAATGATTGTAGAGCCAATTCAAGGAGAAGGAGGGTACATTGTACCAACAGCTGGATTCTTCCAAGTTCTCCGCGAATACTGCGACAAACGTGGTATTGTGCTCATTGCAGACGAAATTCAATCAGGCTATGGTCGAACAGGGAAGTTCTTTGCAGTGGAGCATGAAGGAATTCTGCCCGATTTAATGACTGCAGGAAAGTCGATTGCAGCGGGTATACCGTTGTCAGCAGTAATGGGCAAACCTGAGATTATGGACGCACCTCTTGAAAATGCAATTGGCGGTACGTATGTCGGCAACCCAGTTGCTTGCTCTGCTGCACTTGCTGTCCTTGATGTCATGGAAGAGGAAGGACTTGTCGAGCGAGCAGTTGAAGTTGGAAATCGGATCCGCACAAAATTGAATGAATTAGCCGCAGAATCCCCGTACGTAGGCGACGTCCGCGGCCGCGGTGCAATGATGGCTATTGAATTTGTGAAAGATAAAGAAACTATGGAACCGAATCCGGAAGCTGTATCAAGAATTTGCCATGAGGCAATGCGAGAAGGCTTAATACTTATGAAGTGCGGAATTTATAGCAATGCAATCCGCTTCCTTTGCCCGCTGAATATTGAATGGTCTTTGCTTGAAAATGGGCTAAATATCTTCGGTGATGTGGTAATGGGTCTTTAAGCTGGAATGAACAAATGTAGAAGGGTCGCTACCCAAAAAGGCGTCCTGTTTTGGAGTAGAAAATCAAGATGACAATAATAATGGTGTGTGAATTGGATACCCAATTTGACACGCCATTATTATTGTTGTAAGGCGTACTTAGCTGATTGGGTAGTGTTTGTGAATGCAGCAGGAAGTGACCGGGACAAACTGCGTCAGCGCGCTCAGAGGTGCATCGGATGATTATATCGATAATTAAAGTTTTATTATCCGCAATATGGCTTGTAATGGGGCATCAGCCGAAACCAGAGGTAATTGAGTTTCTTACAGGAGTAGTAAAAGGATTGGTACCTACTGCTATTTTGCTTTTTGTTATCATTGCTTGCATGCGTAAAGGTGTTCCGTTTGTCGGATCATTAAGCACAGCTATTCTTATCTGGGGAGGAAGTTCATTCGTTCTTGGAAAACTTGGTTGGTAGCAAAAACTTTTTGGTGGCCCTTTCAGGCAATTGCAAGAGAACTGAAATTGATCTGATACGCGTAGGCGGACAAAGCCGCCGTCACAATCAGAGGAGTAATTACAAAATAAAAGAATTACGAGAGAAGGAAATTACAAAATAAAGTCGCGAAGGACCGCTATGGTGATGACACCAAAAAGCATTGTCCAGAGCGGATTCTTTGTTCGCCAAGCGATGACGATAGCAACAATTGCAGCAATGAAAAATGGATAATCAATGTGACCATGTACAGATAATGGATGAAGAAAAATTGAAGGAGCAACCATTGCTGCGAAAATGCCAATTGGAATATACCTCAGTCCCCGTTCAATGCGAGGCGTCGCGTGCACTGCCCGACCGAGTAAAAGTCCTGGATATCTGGTTAAATAGGTTGCAAAGCCTGCGATAAGAATCGTAACGAAATAAGTGGTTGCATTCATTCTTTTATCACTCCTACTAGAAAAGCAATGCATGCGCCAGCGAGCACCGCAGCAGATGTGCCAAGCCACAAGTATGCAAGAGTTGCAGCACCGGCAGCAAAAAGTGCTGCGATTAGGTGTCTTGGAGTTTGAATATGAGCGAAAAGAAGACCAAGAAAGGCACCAATAAAGGCGAAATCCATACCAAGTCTTGCAGGATCACCAATCCACCCTCCGGCAATGTAACCGAAAATAGAACTAGCTATCCATGGTATGTATATAGAGGATCCTGCTCCAGCTAGATATTTCGCAGTCAAAAGTCCTCGTTCAGATTGAACGATAGAAATACTATAACTTTCGTCAGTAATTGCATGGGAAAGAAATGCGAGAATGCGTTTTGGGATATTTTGTGTTCTTCGTCCAAGCGTAAAGCCATATAAAATCTGGCGTGAATTGATGAGAAATGTGCTGATTACAATCGTCCACATCAACGCGCCTTGGTGCAGGAGGTCCAGAATTGCAAATTGTGACGCTCCTGCAAAGACAATTAAGGACATAAACAATGTTTCCATAAATGTGAGATGATTTGTACTGTGTGCCAGTGCGCCGTATGCAATACCATACGCAAATACGCTTAGGG
>JAKADF010000054.1 GCA_021820805.1 Bacillota bacterium | reverse complement strand
CACCATGCCCTTGTCCGTCGAAATGTTTCTGTAGGGGTAATTAAATTAGCCCAGGGTAAGAGACTAGAGTGTTGCAAATCAGCGTTCATCGTCGCTTGTTCTAATATTTTTATATACCGCTCAGTGATCTTGTTAATTCCACCTAGCGTCCTTTGAACTTCACGAACAGGAGTCGCTTGAGACTTTATGTCATCACTAAGTAAGGGTTTAATTTCAAATTTTATAAAATTCAATACTGACATTCCGTGGGCTTCGGCCAAGCGCAAAATGTAACTCTCGAGGCTTTCAACATAGGGAGTGCCTTGTCCTATCAAAGGCAAATTAAAGAATCTAGATCTTAGGGGAGTAGAAACGTGCTCCTCTTTGTTGTACCATTCTATAGCCAAAAGTCGTCATCCCTTTCTTAATCTATTAAGGAAATTGCCTGCGTCACAAGTTAACCCTAAGGGAATTTCAAAATATAAAGTTTTACCGCATTCGTTTTTTGGCATTTAAGAGTTCATTCGGGAAGTTTTCGGGCACTCAGGATTCCGATCGGTAAGCATCACGAAGAGGGCTTCTTTTAAAATCCGTGTTAAGATGAAATCGTTAAAATTAACCTTTCCTCTCCCAGCTCGAAATCATGAGGACCCCTAAATCAAGGCTGAGTTACTTAGGGTATCCGTTTAAACCTCACCAACTTTGTCGCGTTTAGGTTTGCGTTTACCGGGTGTTCGTTTTTTAGATTTCGGAGAACTATCGATAGTTGATGCAGATTTCTCCGGTTCATCTGGCTTGCCGTTTGGAAAACACGTATGTAAAAGCTCGTCTTCGAATGCCTGTTCACGCAGGAAAGATTCCTCACCATATTTGGCCTCATTCAGCAATTGGATACAAATTGATGAATCCAACGCTGTTTGTTTTAGATGGCCCAAAGTAACTGTATTCTTGTTTTCGTTGAGCGAGCGGTAAAGAGCGCGCGTTAGCCAATCTTTCAGGATCCCGGTGCAGCCAATTGAGTGGATGTACATATAATCAAAGTGTGACATTAAATCAGGCATACTTTGTACAGGTAATCTGCGCTGAAACTCCAATAGAATGTCCCGAAAAGTCTCTAAATCGTTGAATTCTGGCTGCCCTTCATTTTGACTGTTCAAGTACTTGTTATGGTATCGTGAAAAATCCTCTCTTATCGATCGGCGCCCAATCTGACCGCTTAATTCGCGAAGTTTGAGTAGCTCATATGTTCCGACGAGTACGATAATAACACCCGTCAGGTTGAACAGATTTTTAAGATTATCCATTTGATCCGACAGCCGACGTCCAGCTGAGACTAGGCCAATGCTTTGTGCTTCATCGACTATTAGTACTTTTGTTTTACGGTAATGCAGTGCTTTATGCATGGCTCTCCGTAATTCATCCGCTCGAAGTCTATTCGCCACAGTGCCAGCCAATGGCTCATTCAGTTTTTGAAGAATTTTGATGTAAAAGTTGGACCATGAAAACAAGCCGTTTGCATGCGGTGGATCTGCCTCAATGCGCACGACCGGAATAATTCCAGGGTCTTCATCCATCTTTGGCAGGAAATATTTCACTAACTTTTGTTCAAATATATCAAGGAGCGTTGTTTTTCCGACACCACTTGGGCCTGGTACAAAGATAATTTGCGTGGCAAGTGGCTCTGTGGCCCAAGGCATCAGTGTGTTCAAAACATTAACCAATTTTGGATGTATGATTCGGCTGTCCTTAAAGGAAAGAAGCCTTTCATGATTTGACTTGGACAGTAAAGATTCATCGAATTTCCGAGTTAGTTCCGTCATAATAGATCCTCCAGATCGCCAAGTTCTCGAATCGGTCGATTTGTCTCAGATGGCAGATTCGAAGGCTGGTGTGTTCTTTTCAATCTCGGTGGGACTGATATGGCTTCTTCCATTACCAGTTCTTGCTTGGTTTGGTCCTTCTTCGCTTTTCGTGCTTCATCAATTTCGATCTGCATTTGCAGTTCTTTATCGTGTGCATCCTTTAGTAGTTGAGCAATTTCATATGCATTGATAGTCTGATGTACTTTATAGGTTTGCTTGTTTCGCTCTCTGAGAATTTTTGTCGCAATTTGTACTTGTATCCTGGAACGCCCACGTAATACCAAGTACTGTTCGGAGTGCAATTCGACCCAACGGCCCGAGACATATGCATAGGCAATACCGACATTGTCTGGATCAACTCTTGTTGGAACGGTGGTTCCCTCGATGCGCCCATCCCGGAAATCTTCTGCCCAATAGTAAAGGTAATCGATTTTGACGCCACGTCCGATTTGGACTTTTGACTTCCCTTGGCGTTTCGTGGGTAGACACGTAAGGATCTGGAATTCTTTGTCATAGGGCACAATTGTTTGTGGGCGGTTGCCCGTCTGGCTCAATCCGGTTGAGAACATGTCTCGTGGACTCATTCCAAGTGCGGGATGGTCCAGCTTTTCGTAGGTTTCGTAAAACCACTGATGAAATAGCCCGTCAAGGGCTTGCAAATTCCATACTGCTCTATTTTGGGGATTTGTTTTTGGTGTGAGCTGGCGAACGTTTTTGGTCCCTTGTGTATTTGCAATCAGACTGTACAGTAGGGTAGTGTTGGTCGTTCCAAAAATTCGTTCAATCACAGACCCATTTTGCGGTTTACCCCGCCTTGAACGGATTTCAGTACCCATTCGGGCCGCAAGCGTTTCAAAATAGATACCCTCAAATTCTTTGCCCCCATCCGCCACGATTGTGTCTGGCATCCGTTGAAATCGTTCCACGCATGCACGGACAACCCTCATGATGCTTCGGGCACTCGGTTTTTCAAAATCAATATCGAATGCGAGAATTCTTCTGGAGAAAGCGTCAATCATTAATGTTAACCAGGGTCTAGCAGTTTTGCCGCTATCACCAAGTCGTACCTCTATATCAAGTTCCGTATGATCGATATGGACAATCCCAAATGGGCGGTCTCCATGTCTAGGTGTTTTAAACTCGAGTTGCCAATAGAGTACTTTATATTTGTTTGCCGCTTTGTGACCCCTTCTGTTTCGCTCTTGGGTGTATTTGGAACGGTTGTGTACATACCTTACATAAGTCGGATAACTTGGACATAACAAACCTTCTTTGGCGCATTCATCTAAGAATAAGACAAATGATTCACGAATTGTGGGTTGATCGTACGTTTCGTACTTTTCTCGAATGAACTCGACCATTTTTGTTGTCGTCGACTCGGGCAGTCTTGGAACTCGGTTGCCTTTATGGCGATTCTTAGGTAATAGGCCGTCTAGCCCATACCCTGTTGACTCTAATGAGTGTTTATAGTGTGTGATCCAACGACGAACGTTTCTTGTTGCCAAGCTTGTTTTCATCCTACCGTCGAGATAAGGCCTAATCACTTTGTAACGCTCAAGTGCAATTTTCAAATCTTCTTCCCGCGCTTCAAGTGCAATTTCCGATATGGTCGAGTTCGAATTGTCTACCTGAATTCCTTGAATAACGCCTTGTTTCACGATCGATTCGAAGCCAATTTTAGTCAGTGTCTGGATATCTTGATGGTCGTTCTTGAAGGAAATTTGCGTAATCCCGACATTAACAATCTCCCATGTCGATCCATCCCATAAAAATTTCTGTCCAACTTCAAGAGCGATTCGGTGGTCGTCCTGTAAGGCCCCTGGATTTCCATTCGAGATGTTGTAAGCATCAGCGATCTCCTTGCTCGGATAGACTTTAACAAATTCTTGCTCTCCGAAAGGTTCTGAGGATAAGTCGACGTAGATTTTGTCGGAAGCAATCGCCATATAGACAGTGTCGGAGTCAATATTGATGGACGATTGAAGTAAATTGGTCAGACTAATTCCAGGTTTCTGATACAAGAGCTTTTTCAACTCTTCAATTTTATTGTTGTCGATCGGAATTGGATTTTTAATATAATCGGATAAAAAATGGATATTTCTCGCATAAGTCGGATCTATTTCTGCACCAGATCGTAAGTAGTAATGGAGACCATATTGTGATGCATATTCCTCACCAGGCGGGCAAACCCAGTGTCCATCGATTCTCGTGTAGCGAGATGGCTCTTTTTCAGACAGCTGAATTAGATCTTCTTCGGTTTTCCATTCCTCCCAACCAACAGTATTTTTTCTGAGCACGAAGAAATCTGGAGTATGAAGAATACCTCTCTTTTTTCCATTTTTGCTTGTGTAAGTCAGCTTAATTTTTGGGGGTTGATCATAGAATTCCAGCACATCGTCATTATGCTCGTAAAGCCATACTGCCGGCCTTTCGGTACTACTACTCTCCCACTGGATTGTAAATCCCATTTTATGGCTCGGGTAACGTCCATGTGAGTTATACGGACCTCCTTGGACTCTACGGGATGGCACGGACTCTCGAATCCTTGAAACAACTTGTTGTGCCCTTTCATTGAGTCCCATCGTGAGACACCATTTGGAAAATTCATGTTCGTCCAGCATGGTTATCACCTACGTGAATGATTTTTCTAAGTGAAAAGTCAATGTTTTGGTTTAATCTCAATACTTGAATAGAAATGACAATAGAGACCGAGCATGTTCTCAATTCATTGAGACAACTTTTCGTGCATTTTTATTGAGTCCGTTCGCCTAGCAACCGTCTCTGAATTCATTTTCTTTAAACATACGTATCACCTCGTCATGATGTATTGGGGGTTTAATGACTATAAATCGAGTGTAACAGCTAAAATTCTGGTTCGCTGGAAAAGCAATTTTTCTGGATCTGAATTTTGTCAACTAAATACAATTTCATAATTTCTTCTTTCCATATTTTTTGTAGACGAGATTCATGCAGTATTGCCGGCCGACCCAAGACACGCTCTACTTGCCGTCGACTTGGATAGATTCCTTGCTTGGAAAGTTGATGGATACAAGCTCGTATTTCGTAACTCACCTCAAAGATTCGTGTCTCTTTTTGTTTATGGATAAATTCACGGTACCTGTCCCGAATTTGTTCGCTCAATATTGGAAATTTTGTGCGTAAGAGTTTACGATCTAGTCCAATTCTTTTCGCAATATTTTGTAGTGAGTTTGGCGGTTCCGCACGCAATTCGACTTCTAATAATTGCTCTGCCTTTTGAAGCGGGGATGGTGCATGTTGTCGATGTCTTGATAAAACAGTTTTAGGTGAATGGGAGGTTTCGGAAGCAGGGATTGTGTGAAGTGGAGTGAAGAGTAAAATGTCTTTTAATTCAAGGTTGAGCCTTTCAGTCAAATAAATTAGTGTATTAAGGGGTATCCGTCGATTCTGGGTCCAGCCGAACAACGTAGATTTCGGAAGTTCCGCTCTGCGGGCCAACGAAGCCATATTTCCATGGGTTAAAGTCAGTAAGTGGCTCATAATCTGCTGTACAGAAATGTGCGATGATAACTCCTCTTGAGCGAGTTCTATTGCTGTCCCGATGTTCTTTATGTGAAGTAATTCGATTGTGTTGTTTGGATTGTTCAAATCGTTAGATATTTTACCGACTTGGTCCACAATGGTCCCAGAGTTTCCTAGCCAGTTTCCACATGTGCAGTATCCAGGCCGACTGTACCGTTCCAAATGAAATAGATGACGCCCACACTTTGGACAGGTTTGTACTAATTGGGTACGATGAACAGGGCAGTATTCAATATTTTGGACAGACCAAAGGAGTGGATCGTAGACGGGCATATCGTTTTCTATCCACTTTTGATAACATTGCGGACACCATGAACGAAACCGCCGAATCAACCCTCTATCTGACAGAAGCTCTTGAAAGGGTAGAAAGGTCAAGCGTTGAAGATTGTCAACTTTGGTCAGATGGTGCAGTTCCTCCGCGAGTTGCCCTGCACCACGGCCTAAGCCATTTAAAGCGCCCGAATAGGCAAAAAATCTCGTTCCGCCATGTTTCACGGTTGCGTGAAGGTACGGTTTTTGTAACGCTAAACTGAGAACTTCTTTCAAAAAGTCTGCCATGCTTAATCCATGTGCTTCGGAAAGTCGGCTTATGTAGCTGGTTAGACTCTCCGTGTACGGTCCGTTATAGATAGGGGCTAAGTGATATAGGTAACTTTGGTGCGGTGATAGGGCCACTCCTTCATTAATGTGTTCAGGATACGTGACAATCTCCCAACATGTATCCAATTGAGTACACCTCGCTTGATTTTATAGGTGATATTGGCTGTGTGACTATGTAAACATAATGTACACAATTGTAAAGGAAATATACATATGGAACTACGAACTTAAAATGCAAGGATTTTAAAGATGGATTTTATTTTGGAAACGTAAAGTGATTGTTTTATTATCGGATTAAAGCTAACTTTGGGAGGAAATAAAAATGTTTTCGTATGCTCCTTTAGCAGCAACGTTGCATCGCAAGCATGTTACGAAGAGTGAGATGAGGGACGCGATAGGTGCATCGTCCACGACACTCGCAAAAATCAGTAAAGACGAATTCGTATCGTTAGAAATATTAGATAAGATTTGCACGTATCTGGGGTGTAAAATCGAGGATGTAATCCAGCACGTGAACGACGTTATGGACGAGTCCGAGGACTCGATAAAATCTGTTTGACCTTCAATGTGGCACGGTGAGACGTTGGAATATGAGTCTGTGTGAGTACGGACGTGTATTATGGATAAAGAAGAAGATGACCGGAATCGCAGTTGCCAAGCTCTCCGGTCATCTAGCGTGAAGTGGGTAGTCTCACTGGCATCCCCTGCACTCACCTGTTTTTGCGAGTAATGTTAAATCCATCCTAGTGGGAGAATCAAAAGTGCCAGATTTACCTGTTTTCGGAACTGAGTGGCTTAAGGCTGATGTGGGCTTCGAGTATGGACCCGTGAACATATCTGTTGCAATTGTTAACCAGGGTCGCCCAAGGGGTTCTCCAGTTTCATTGTCCACGAGTAAAACGTCGAGTGCGGTCAAATCTGATTGCGTAATTGCTGGCTTTCGTAGCGAATAAGGCTCTGTATCTTTTGAGCCTAAACTCGTCGAGGAACTTTCGCGGAAACATTCGACCTATTTAAGAAGAGATCCCTTAGTAACTGAAAATCTTCGACATGTACGGGAACCCAAGGAGCTTCAAAGTTGATCCCGTTTTGAATACTACTGAACATTCTTTCAATCTTGATTTTGATCACGCCTATCACTCCATCTACTTCAGTTATCGGTCGATGATCCAGAATTCTACTGAGACGAAAGCCACGCTGATCATCGGCCGATGCTTAGAAAAGAAATATCAAAAAACAAAATTGTGCTTTATCCAAGTCTGAACGTTAGTACGTCTAAAGATTAAAAGAAGAATCGCGATGATCAACAGCTCATAGTCATCTTGTCCGTAACACTTCCTTTCCCTCGAACGTGACGCCTGTAAATTGAAACATACCGATTCGTATAGCAGGATTCTCCAAAGTGACTATATACACATCAGAGGTTACCATTTTCAGGTTTCTGTGTCGGGAGCGAAGGCATTCACAATGTTACTATTTTTGTTTCGTGATGCATGATGGCCTATTTTCCTAAAAATTATTTTTGTCAAGTGTGACTTGGCGCGTAAAAAAGCTTTTTTCCAAAACCTTGGCATTATTGAGTAAGTCGTTACAAATTGATGAATCTAAGGTGGTCTGTTCTAAATGTTTGAGCGTTATCGTTGTGCTGCCCTCATTCAGGGAACGAGAAAGGGCACGGGTCAACCAACTGTGTAAAATACCCACGCAACCAACTGAATGTGAGTAAAGATAATCAAAATATGATGTGAAATCTGGCATGTCCTGTACCGGTAACCTGCGCTGAAATTCTTTTAGGATACCTTGGAAGTCGTCCAAGTCTTCGGGGATATCGTCTTGATATCTTGAAAAATCTACTTTGATTATCTGACGCACAATTTGAACGCTTTGTTCACGAGGTAGCAGGGGTTCGTGAGTCTCGGACAATACGATTTTTATGCCCCGTTCAGATAAGTCTTTTAGATGATTCAATTGTTCTAATCGCTTTTCACGGGCATGTAGATTAGCATCTTGCGCACTATCAATGATTAAGACTCTTGTGTTTTGTTCTTCAAGAGCTTGATACATGCGATGTCTTAATTCGTCTGTTCTACTTCTTTTCGTTATAGCATCAGCGAATGGCTGGCCAAGTTTCTCCAAAATTCTTGCATAAGAGTTTCTACTAAATAAACCATTTAAAGGATCTGACTCAATTCGAACTACTGGGATGGTTTTTGGCTCCCTTGGAATTTGCTGAAACTGTGAAAAATACTCCACTAATTCGTCTTCAAGAACATTGAGAACTGTGGTTTTACCCACACCACTAGGACCGGACATAAAGACCATCCAGGGGGCAACAGGGGGTGTTACTAAACTTGTAAGTTCGTACAAAACGTCAGCCATTTTCCTATGAAGAATTACTTCCTGCTGAAAGGCTTTCACCCTTTCTTGGATTGATTTTGTCAGCAAAGACTGGTCGAATATTGGCGTTATATCGGCCATGGGAAACTCTTTGTGTTGGTCCGAAGCTTCCATATTATTCTCCTCCATTTTATAGTTTATTTTCGCAGTTTCAGAATCTTAATGATTCCAAGTCTATCACCGTAGTTTTGTTGCTGCATGATAGCAATTTTTCTTTAAAATGATTTTTGTCAAGTAAATACTTTTAAAAAACTCTTGTGTTTCGTTTCATTGTGTCCGCATGGGGGGCAGGTTTAAATGCAGGTTTATTTTCGCTAAACTTAATACAAATAATATTTTCTACAATAAATGGCTTGAATTTTAGACATTTAAGTGATACCGCGAATCAATGTCTTTCTAAAATGCCAAGGTATCACTAGCAATGGAATCGGCCTTATAAATATGGATGAACATATAGATATTATGTATCTGTAAGGAGTTATATAAACGTGGTTAAGATTCATTTGTCTCGGCTTCTTGGTGAGAAGAGAATGTCGCAAAGAAGGCTGGCTGAAGCAACGGGGCTTCGACCGAATACAATCAACGAGCTTTACAATGAACGCGCGAAAAGAATTGATTTCACAACTATCGAGCGTCTATGCCGAGCGCTTGACTGTAAAGTGAGTGATTTGTTCGAATATATTCCTCAACGGGATGAGAATTAAGTGGACAAGCCACCTCAATGGGGTGGCTCTTCAATACGAAAACTTTTGTTTTAAATAGTTGACAAAATTCAATTTCTGCAGTATACCTATTAATAGGTATATAATAACTGTTAATAGATATGGAGGAGAAACCTTTGTCAACTAATGAATTAAAACAATACACTGGTCTTGATCCAATCATGCGCAAGATTGCAAACCGAGAATATGACAGCCGGGAAAGAAGTGTATCAGATACATTAGCTAGCGATATAGAGCACTCCATTCAATATGTACTTCAGGAGTTGGAACTCTATCTCGAAATGTTACCGAAAGAAGAGGTGGAGCAAGCAAGAGAATGGCTGGATGGTGTGGCTCGTAAGATGGTTCGAGAATTGCATCGTTCCGGCTACACTTGGGGTTTTTTTGACGGAATGCATTATGCATTTGGATTGTAGCAGTTGATGTAATTGTGGAACAATGCCATTAGGAAAATAGAGTTAAGTAATCGTGCGAACTGCAAGTTTTTTGCATGCAGTATGTATTCCGGGCATCATCCGGTTTGTTAATGCATGAAAATTCGATATCGTCGTTTGGTGGGAAATGGAAAAGACCTTTTGGGACAATGCAGATTTGTGCGGGAACTGGGGAAAGTAATACGTAATTGTCGGTGGAAGCTGATGATATTAATGATGTGATTTGAGATATCGTTGTATTGACGTAGTACTCACTGAATATGGGACATTTTTGAAAACCTAGTCTTAGATAAGTTCATGGATTCAACTATAAGAATGTGAAGTTTGTCGGTTGGAAGATATGATGGACTAGGAAAGGTTTTTTTAGTGGGGGGTAGGCGTGGTCAAAATTGCTAAGGTAAATGTGATTCAAGGTCTTAACGGTTGGTTACTTCTTGATTTTGACAACGGTGAACGTAAATTAGTGGATTTAAACCCGATAATGAAGGGTGTACTCGAATCGCTTCGTGAAAAAGGATTTTTTGAACGGGTGAGCATCGATCCTGGATTGGGAACTGTAACGTGGCCAGGCGAATTAGATTTAGATCCTGACAACTTGTACAAGCAAGGGATTGATGTTGGGAATTTTGACATAAAAGAGTAATTTGAGAATTCGATTTCTTGTTTTATAGATATGTACGGTGGTGTTTCTAAGAGATTGAGTAAATGATGAGAAACATGATAGCGGCAAGGTATGGTTTATAGTAATTGCGTGTCTGATGCGTTCAGTCAGACTCTTTTTGTCCGCAAGTGAGCACGTTCGAATTTGAATAAGAAACACCGTTGACAATCATACCGAGAGAATTGTAAACGGAAATGACTGAATTGTATTTTTTCCGGGTGTTTCAAAGCTTTGACTCGATGAAATCTAGGATGCATGTAGTGCACGTACTTTCGGGTACTTCGGTACGGTGGGAGAAAATTGTTTATCCATTGGGGAAGGAAGCCCATGATCCAACACAGATACCAAACGTCAGCAATTTGTTTAAAAGGGCAACACTTGGCGAACTGTATTTGTTTAAATGTGGGCATGACTGATTTTGTGGATCTAAGATGAGTCCGCAATCAGTTTGCAGTGATCAATAGGGAATAGTCCGGTAGAGGGTCAATTAACTTGTAACATTTTGTACAATGGCGTTGCCCTGGTTTTCGGATCCAGCCATTAATGCCAATACCATCAACCTTCTTTACTCCTCCTAGTTTCGTACCTTTACTACAGTACTTTTGGCCTTTTCACTGTAGGACAAGAGGAACTCCCTCCCGTTCCACGTTCTCTTTAAGGAGAGGGTTGATTTCGTCTCCTGTGTCCCAATCAGATTCATTGTAATATAAACATTCTAAAGCAACGCCATAATCAATGTTAATATCTGCTGCAATGTCGGACAGTAACCATCTATCCCGTTTGCTTTTTTTTCTCCGCGTTAAAACAAGGAGATCGACATCGGAATATTCTTTTGCTTCATTCCGTGCTTTTGAACCAAACAAGATAACCCTTGAGACGTCAAGCTTGTCTTTGATTTCAGAGTACAGTCGTTTGATTGCTTCTTTTTCGCTATTCGTTAATGAAGCACAGTTCATCCTCCGTCAACCTTCCGTACTCTGGAATTACAGTTCAGTCATTATAACCGTCAATCGTATAGGCACGCGGGCACTTTTTCACGTAATCTTTATGCTACAAAACTCTCACCTTTCCAAAAATCTGTAAAGGCAAACAGGTTCTTGATGTTGCTTTTTTTGGACTCACAGCAACACTCACTGTGAAAACAGCGAAATGTTTTCTCACTCTTGACCTGGATGCTTAGAGCCAATAGGTTGATGAGATTGTTTATCTGATGGTGATGAATATAAAAGCTAGGCGTAACGAAAAGTATCAAGCTGAATCTGCTGCTCCATGTACATGTACATAAGGAATATGAAGTGGCAATTCAGCAGTGTACAATGACATTCAGCATGTTTGCTCCGACACAAGTAGCAATTTTTATCACGTGATGAGCCGAACGTACGCCCTAGACGTTGTGT
>JAKADF010000053.1 GCA_021820805.1 Bacillota bacterium | reverse complement strand
ACGTTGTCCAAGTAACGGTTGAAGGCTTTTGGGCAAAGGGTGTCAATATGCCACTTACTGAGGAAGATCTAATAAGTTTGCTCGGTAAATATCCGATAGTGGTTAAGCATGTATCAAGATTGGGGCCGAATCGATATCGGATCGACGGCCCCTTTGATTTGTTTGAAGTAAATATTGTTCACAAAGACAAAGGTCTTCTGCGTGCATTTGTATCTGATTATGCTGCATCGCAGGGATTTTGGCGTTCACAAAGATTTATTCGAAACTTATACGATGAACGAATGGTCGATATTGGCAATGGCGAAGTCTTGTATGTTACGGATTGGTTTAAGGGGGTATCGTGTACCTGGGATGAAAAAAACGCGGTAGAAGTTGCGAGTTCGATTGCGAAACTGAACCTTGCCCTCAGCGGAGCTGGCAGCAAAGTAGAGAGCAGAATGGGGCTTTCTCCCGAACAATTACCAGCGGATAAAGAGTTCTCATTTTCGGAGCATACTTACTTGCTAAAAAAGGCTTTCGTCTATGAGTCGAAAGTCAAAAATTCTAAAAGCAAAATCATCACGTGGCTAGAAGAAGGTATGAAACGAGCACAATGGTTAACGCCCATTTTGAATAATTTATCAAAATCACTGCAGCAAACTGCAATTTTACAGAGGCAGATTCGCTGGAATATTACTTCTTTCAAAGACTTTATTCGATTTCCAAACGGCCGAATCGGTGTTTTGCAAAAATCGGATCCAATATGGGGGGAGGCGGTATTTGACTTAGCTTCTCTGACAAAGGAATTATGTGCTCGCGGCCAAATAGACAGGATAGAAGCAATGTTAGAAGCATATCAAGAAATAACTCCACTACGGCTTATGGATGTCAATTTTTTGTTTGCTTATTCTGCTTTTCCGACAACGCCTTTTCGCTGTTTGCAACCAAATTTATCTGATTATGATTCAAATGAAAGAGTAGAAAAAACGATATTTGAATTGGAACAAGAAGCTCGCTGTGCACATCGACTGATGCGTCTCGTCCGTTCTCCATAGTAGCAAAAACTGTTTTGGTAAGGAGGTTTCCCATGGACGAGGAGGATATTCGGCAAGTTATGAATCCACTTGGAATGGACCCCGAGGTACTCGAGGTTTACAATTGCCAGCCTATTCGGTTACGGATTGTACGCGACGTATTGAAGATACGTACTCCATACGGTCCGTGGGCACTTAAAAGGGTGCATATGTCATCGGAAAAGTTATATACGATTTATCAATTGACTGAGCACGTTGCAAGATTGCACAAATTTTCTGTTCCACGATTTATTCGTACAAGATATGGCGATCCGTTTGTGATTCATCCGACAGGTTCATATTATATGACACCTTGGCTGCCTGGACGAGAAGCGGAGCTTCGTAAACCAGAGCACTTGGTTGCTTCTGCAGGGCTGATGGCGGCTTGGCATGATGCTGCTGCGGGATTTCATGGCTTTAATGAATCTTTGTCCTCAGCATTTCAAGTTTTGACCCGCCTTGAGATGGGTGAAAGCATGATGCGCGTGTTGCTTCAAAAGGTACGGCAACTTGACAGACCGTCTCCTTTCATGCGGTTGGTTATTGCAAGCAAGGACGAACTTGTAGAGAGAATCCGTCTAGCAAAAATTAGACTTCGTGAGGTTGGATTTACGGAAGCGGAACATGAAATTAAAAATTTAGGGCTTCTTTGCCATCGCCGGTTTCTAAAAAAGAATATTTTGTTTGATGGTGAAACATATACAATAGCGAACTACGATTATGCTGAAATCGGTTTACCTATCGTTGAGTTCGCCTATTTTTTGCACAGGTATATGCCTGCATATGACTGGGATGAACAGCTGTTAGCAGAGGTTGTAAACGGGTATCACGAGGAGCATGAGTTAGGTATGTCTGACTTGGGGCGTTTGTCTGCCGTATTGTTGGCTCCATTTCGGCCATTACAAATCATTTCATGGTATCAAAGCAGAGAGGTTGCATGGCAGGAAGAAGACTATATTGATGCGTATGAATTGGCGCTAGACATGGAAGAAGCTCGAGCACACGCAGTTGAAGCACTTTATAATATTTTTTGTACGCCCCATCCATCGAAACATGTTGAAGATGGGAGACTTGGTGTAGAGTTTGCGTCTGCCAGCAATGTGGATGTTGATTCCGAGCAAACTAGTAATATAAAAATAAATAGGCCGCAGAAACAAAAAAGGGGCAAAAGGAAAACTCTGCCCCCCACAGGTCCAACGATATTGCACTCGTTTGAGTCTAGCTTTCAGAGGTTAAACTCCCCGTCATGGTCCTCCGATGAACATGGCGACAAAAACGATGAACAAGAGCATCAAGACAAATAAATCGAGAACTGTCGGCCAGAATAAGGCCCGAATAAATAATAAGAAAATCGCTGAAGCAAGGAGCACCTTTACAAATCGGATCAACCCATAGAAAAATCCCATCTCTCACAGCCTCCATTTGCCCATTCGATTCATGTATATGCTGATGTACGCCGTTTGTACCAGTAATCATGACAAGTTGTCCGTAAATTTGATAAGATGACAGTATGATTAAAAGTTCGATGGAGGGTGCTTGTGAGCGATTACAGTACAGGAAACGGCATATATAACGGTTGGCATTGGCGGAATGTAGGGATAGCCTCAATTGGCGTCGTTATATTACAGATTATTAGTTTTTATACGATTCACTGGCCTATTTTAGAGAGTACGCAAATTGGCATGTTTATTGTTTTGTGGTTTATCATTTCACGTGTGCAAGAGCGGAGATTTTTGAACGGCTTAGCGGGCACGATTATTGTATTTATCATCGGGATCATTTTGCAATACACAATTGACCCTGCCACAAAGCATATGAGCACCCTTGCGTTCTGGCAGTCTAATCTTATGATTCTCGTAGTAAGTATTTTGCTTGCTTACTTGTATACAAAGATGCAAGGTTGGTCAGAACGTAAAAGAGAGCAGTTAGAAGCGAAGCGAAAAGAAAAGATGTCTGCTTCTAAACCTGAGCGACCTCAGGTTCGTGTGCATCGAAAGAAGAAGAAAAAACGCTGAGTAAAACTCGCGTTGTCTTGACAGATGCCATTTACCATGGATATGATACAGTGAAAATATGTCGAACCTTGTAGCGATGAGGGGAAAGAGTAGAACGAAAGTCTTAAGCCACAGAGAAAACGGCCAAGTGCAGATTTTTTTCTGCCAGGCTGAAAGCCGTTTCTAAGAATCGTTTGAATGTCGTCTCCGAGCTGTCTGTGTGACCGGATCATTCCGTTATCAATGTCGAGTGTTTTGCCTTGTTCATCCTTGGTATTAGAAAAAGGATTGATTAGGGTAAAAAATTCAGGTGGTAACGCGGAGAATCTTCCGTCCTGAGCGGACGGGAGATTTTTTATTTGCACATAGAATTCAAATCAGGTGATAAAGGGATTTTGGAGGGATAATTGTGGCAAGCGAACATGACAGCAAGGTTTTGCCAACTGTGTACGACCCTGCGAATGTGGAAAAACGTATTTATGAATATTGGGAAACAAATGGTTTTTTTAAGGCTGGTAAGGACAAGTCAAAACCTCCATTTTCTATCGTTATACCGCCGCCGAACGTGACTGGAATGCTTCACTTAGGGCATGCCTGGAACAATACGAATCAAGATATTACAATTCGGTACAAGCGTATGGCGGGTTACGATGCATTGTGGCTGCCGGGGACTGACCATGCGGGCATAGCAACTCAAACCCGCGTTGAGAAAATGCTGCAACAAAAGGAAGGAAAATCGAGACACGATATTGGCCGTGAAGTATTTATAGAACGTGTATGGGAATGGAAACGCGAGTACGGAAACATCATTACAAACCAAGCTCGTGCATTCGGAAACTCAGTCGATTGGTCTAAAGAGCGGTTTACAATGGACGAAGGGTTGTCACAAGCCGTACGTGAAGTTTTTGTGAGATTGTATGACAAGGGTCTCATTTATCGCGGAAATCGGATTATTAATTGGTGCCCACGTTGTTCGACCGCACTTTCCGATATTGAAGTAGACCATATTGATGTTGAAGCGAACCTATTCTACGTGAAGTATCCGTTTACGGATGGGGAAGGCGGGATGACCATTGCGACGACAAGGCCAGAAACCATGTTCGCCGATGTGGCTGTTGCTGTTCACCCAGAAGACAATAAATATAATTCTTTTATCGGAAAGACAGTAAAACTTCCGCTGACAGATAGAGTCATACCTATCATTGCGGATGACTATGTAGACATGGAATTTGGTACTGGTTGTTTAAAGATTACGCCAGCGCATGACCCGAATGACTTTGAAGTAGGAATTCGCCACGACTTGCCTCGAATCCAGTGTATCGATGCAGATGGCCTCTTAAATGATGTCGCAGGTTCGTACCAAGGGATGACTCGTGAAGAAGCAAGGTCTAAGGTTGTAGATGACTTAAAAGCTGGCGGGTACCTGGTGAAGGTGGAAGCGTTAAATCACGCTGTCGGCCATTGCAGCCGCTGTAACACAGTTGTCGAACCATTTTTATCTGACCAATGGTTTGTCAAGATGGACGCGCTCTCTAAACCAGCTTTGGACGCTGTTAAGGAAGGGAAACTGCACTTTGTACCAGAGAGGTTCGATAAAATTTTCATTCATTGGCTGGAGAATGTTCGGGACTGGTGTATCTCAAGGCAACTGTGGTGGGGACACCGGATTCCAGCTTGGTACTGTGATGATTGCGGCGGGATAACAGTATCTAGAGTGGATGTGGATGAATGTACGCATTGTCACAATAAAAACGTTCATCAGGAAGAGGATGTGCTTGATACATGGTTCTCCTCTGCATTGTGGCCATTTTCTACGATGGGTTGGCCAGATAAGGATGCACCAGATCTTAAACGGTATTATCCGACCAGCGCCTTAATGACCGCATACGATATCTTGTTCTTCTGGGTAGCACGCATGGTGTTTATGGGGCTTGAATTTACTGGACAAATGCCATTCAAGGATGTTGTTATTCACGGCCTCATTCGTGATTCACAAGGACGTAAAATGTCTAAAAGTCTTGGAAATGGTATCGATCCGCTTGAAGTTGTTGCCAAGTACGGTGCAGATGCGATGCGGTTTACGCTTGCAACATCTGCGTCTCCTGGAAACGACCAACGTTTCTACTGGGAAAAAATCGAAGGATCTCGGAATTTTATTAACAAAATTTGGAATGCTTCCCGTTATGTTATGATGAATCTTCCAGAAAATTTTACACCAGTGGCGCTTGAAACAGCGGAATTAGATGTTGCAGATGCTTGGATACTTCACAGATTAAATGAGACGATTGAACGTGCCAGCTTACAGTTGGAAAGGTACGATTATGGTGAAGCGGGACGTGCAATTTACGATTTTGCTTGGGATGATTTTTGTGACTGGTATATTGAGTTGTCTAAACTGTCTCTTTATGGCGCTGATTTAGAGCGTAAAGAAGTCGCCCAAAGTGTCTTACTGTATGTGCTGGATATGCTTCTTCGGTTATTGCATCCATTTATCCCGTTTGTAACAGAAGAAATATGGCAGTCATTACCAGCGGGCGGAGAAGCTTTAATTGTTGCAAATTGGCCGCTAGTGGTTGAGAAGTTTCAGAGTCCTGAAACAGTAGAAAAAATGACTGTTGTGATGGATGCAATTCGGGCTGTACGTAATATGCGTGCAGAAATGAATGTTGCACCAAGCAAGAGCATTTCGATGGTTATCAAGGTGCAAAATAACGAAACCAAGCTTCTATTCGATTCAGTGAATCATTATGTAACTCGCTTCTGTCACGCAGAGAACCTAAGAATAGGTCTCAATGAGAATGTCCCTAAAAATTCTGTATCAGCGGTTGTGACCGGAGCAGAACTCTATGTGCCGCTTGCCGATTTAGTAGACTTAGCTGCAGAACGTGATAGACTTGAAAAAGAAAAAGTGCGTTTGCAAAGTGAAGTTGATAGAGTTGAGAAAAAGCTGTCAAATCCACAATTTGTTGAAAAAGCACCAGCAAATGTCGTTCAATTAGAACGAGAAAAGGCTTTGGACTACAAAGAAAAACTGGCTCGTGTTAAAGAACGGATTGATTCTTTGTTGCAATAAAGATAGGATTCCCGTATGACCAGGCGAATGTCCTGGCAACATTGAGCCTCCTAGGGGAATAGTGTATGGGGTCTGATGTGAATTGTGGGGTTGATTGGCTAAGGTCACTTGGACGTTTTGGGATAAAGCCTGGGCTTGACCGAATGAACCAAGTGCTTGAATCGTTTGGAAATCTCCACTTGAAAATGCGTTTTTTTCATGTCGCAGGCACAAATGGAAAAGGTTCCGTTTGTGCCATGCTGGCCTCTCTCTTGTTCCACGGGGTATCCAAAGTTGGGTTGTTCGTTTCCCCTGCTTTTGACGGGTTTAGGGGCAGGTTTTCTGTAAACGGAATATCCATTTCTGGAGATGACTTTTCTCGTATAGCAACTCTAGTGATGGAAAAATCAATGCTAGTGTTGAGAGAAGAATCAATTACAGAATTTGAAGCATTGACGTTAATGGCTATCCTGTATTTTTATGAACAAAAAGTTGAAGCCGTTGTGTGGGAAACGGGCCTCGGAGGGCGATTGGATTCTACGAATGTTGTTCATCCAATTGTGACTGGCATTACGAATGTCAGTTACGATCATGTACAGATTCTTGGCCCAGCGCTTTCCGATATTGCCCGCGAAAAAGCTGGGATTATCAAATCTAACGTACCCGTAGTGACCGCGGCGAACGATGAAGCGTACCGTGTCATAGAGGGAGTTGCAAAAGAGAAAGGGAGTTCACTTTTTCGCTTCGGACGCCAGTTTCAAATGACGCGAGAGAGTTTTACTGAATCAAAGCAGCGCGTGTATTACAGAGGTGTTTTTCAAGATGTAGGCGGGCTGTCTTTGCCATTGTTTGGGGCCCATCAATGTATCAATGCGGGTATTGCGTTTGCAATGTACGAACTAGCCAGTTGGCTGGGAGTATGCAAAGTGCTTTCAGAAGATGAATTACAAAGTAGTATTGCTTCTGTAAGGTGGCCTGGCAGATTTGAAGTGCATTTCGACAACGAAAGAGCGATTGTCTTTGATGGTGCTCATAATCCAGACGGCGCTTTGCGGTTTGCCGAAGCTTTAAAAGATTTAAGCAAGCTTCGCGGTTATAGTCAGAATGAGTGGACGATGGTTATCGGGATTATGCGAGACAAAGCAATCAGCACAATGTTGTCTCACGTTCTCCCATTCGCGAAAACAATCATCTTCACTATGCCTGATAATAGCAGGGCAGCTGCCCCAAAGGAACTCTCTAAGATTGCACGTGAACTAAATGTGTCAACTGAGATAGAACTAGTGCCGGATGTAGCGTCAGCTGTAAAGCGTGCACTTGAATTAAATAATCCAGTTGCATGTTGGGGTTCCTTGTATACAGTAGACGCTGCGAGGAAGGCTATAAAAACATTACGCACAGATTGATGTGAATGAGGACGGTGAGGGCGCGTGCGAGATTTACAACACGTGCATTTTGTAGGCATTGGTGGATACGGAATGAGCGCAATAGCGAAAGTAATGCTCGATATGGGCTATTGTGTATCCGGCTCAGATGTATCCCGCCGAGAATTAGCCGAGCGCCTGGCTGAACGAGGTGCAAAGGTATATGTTGGGCACGCGAAAGGCCATGTTGAGGGTGCAGATGTTGTGGTATATAGTACTGCGCTCGCAGATGATAATGTGGAGTTGACTGAGGCAAGAGCACGGCATATCCCCGTCATTCACCGTTCTGAAATGTTGGCGAGACTAATGTCGAAGCGCATTGGTGTTGCGGTGACAGGTGCACATGGGAAAACCACTACGACTTCAATGATATCCTATGTCATGGAACGATGCGGTCTTGATCCAACATTTGTTGTTGGCGGCGTTGTGAGTAATATCGGCGATAATGCTAAAGCTGGCGGCGGTCAGTATGTTGTTGCAGAAGCTGATGAGAGTGACGGTTCCTTTCTGCACTACCGTCCGCAAGTTGCCGTAATTACGAATATCGAGGCCGATCACTTAGAACATTACGATGGTAAGTTTGAAAACTTAAAGAACGCTTATGCTACATTTATTCGGCAAATGCCGAAAACAGGTCTGCTCGTTATTTCAGGACATGATGCTCATTTACATGATCTTCGCAACACGGCACCATGTCTTGTACAAACATACGGGTTGGATGAAGGACATGATTATTTCGCAAAAAATGTCCATTTAATCGATAGAGGCAGTGAGTGTGACGTATACCACAAAGATGAACATCTTGGGAAATTGACTTTATCGTTGCCTGGGGTACACAACATAATGAATGCCCTTGCCGCAATTGCAGTCTGCATGGACGCTGGGCTTTCATTTGAGGAAATTGCAGTTGCACTCCGTGAGTTTCACGGTGCAAAAAGACGGTTTCAGGTGATTGCAGAAAGCCAAGGTATACTTGTGATTGATGATTATGCTCATCATCCTACGGAGATAAGTGCTACGATTGCAGCTGCCGAGGCTACCGGAAGGCGTATAGTAGCCGTATTTCAGCCGCAGCGGTATACAAGGACATTCTTCTTATTTGACGCATTTGCAAGAGCATTTAGCGGTGCTGATGAAGTTATCATCGCGGATATTTATTCTCCAGCCGGTGAGCGGCAAATTGAAGGTGTAACAGCGGAAAAATTGGTTGAGCAAATACGTGTTCATAGTAATGAAAATGTCCGTTACTTAAAGACAAAAGATGATGTGTTTGATTACTTAATTCATTCACTTCATTCAGGGGATCTCGTTTTAACGATGGGCGCGGGAGACATATGGCAAGTAGCTTATCGCTTGGGAGATACGCTACGGGATTCGGAAAGTCATGCGTATGCTTAATTTTATGCATGCAGAATAGGAAATGGCGGCTAATTACAGCCGCCTTTTTTCGTTTCGTTTGCGTTTGCTTTTTAGTTTGCTTTTTTCGTTGCTTTAGTGAAATGTACCGTTTAGTCTTTCCAGTGTCTATTATGTTCGCGAACTTTTAATGCCCGCATATACCAATAGTATGCAAATGCAACTAATACAGCTAACAGCGCAATTTTTAAAATGAAATTTAGAAACACTATTAGTAGCACAATAGCCAAAATTGCAATCAGGGCTTGTACAATTATTCGAATTAAATTCATCAGTCAGCCCCCCAATTCGTATGGTCTAATGGGATAACACACTATCAGTTTATCATTTTCTTGCGTAAATTTATACAGGATTCCTCATTTTTCGACCTGTCGGATATAGATACAATTAAAAAAGGAAAATGTCTTATTCAGTCGAATTAAGTGAGCGACGACGTGACGCGGGACTGGTTAAAAATGTTGCTTACTAAAATATCTGTATTTTGGACGTTCGTTTTATTTGTATACGGATTACTTTTTGGCTCCTTTGCAAACGTAATTGCCTACCGTGTTCCACGTCGTGAATCAATTCTTTATCCAAGTTCCCGTTGTCCAAATTGCTCATATCGGTTATCAATGACAGATTTGATACCAGTACTATCGTGGTTAGCTTTACGAGGACGTTGCAAGTCATGTAAAACACCAATTTTACAGATGTATCCCGTTGTTGAATTGTCTTTAGGGGTACTGTGGGTATTAACGTTATGGCAAAGCAACTCCTTGGCTCAACTAATAGTTTGGGCTGTGTTTTGGTTTTTTTTATTGATTGTGGTTGGGACAGACCTCACATCTATGAGAGTTCCAAACTGCCTTTCATTGCCTGCCTTTATTTTCTTTTTTGCAGCAAGTGTTTTGTCTGAAATTCAAACGTGGCAGTCTGCTGCGGAAGGAGCCCTCGCTGGTTTTTGCACACTTTATATCGTTCACCAACTTTCCAAAGGAAAAATGGGCCTCGGAGATGTAAAGCTTTATTTAGTAATTGGAACTATGCTTGGTCCGTGGTCCACCATAGTGTCATTTATACTCGCATGCGGTTGCGGTACCTGTATTGGTGCCTTTTTATTTATCAGAGGGTCTTTGCAGAGAGGACAACCAATGCCGTTTGTACCCTATATCGCGATGGGTGTAATTTTATCTGCATTTTTTGGCCAAAAGTTGGTGTTTTGGTATATCGAAACAATTCTGCACTTGAGTTATTGAGGTGGTTTAATGGACATTCATGGATGCTTAATAAGAGCTCTGGAACTCCATGCTTCTGATTTGCATATTACTGCAAACTCGCCTCCCGTTTATCGAGTATTAGGTGATTTAAAAAGGGAGGGAGAAATTGTTTCTCCTTTTGAAATTGAATTAATGGCGAAGTCGCTAATGACCGACGATCAATGGAAATTGTTCGAAAAAACTTGCGAACATGATTTTTCGTATAGTATTCAAGGCGTATCCAGATTTCGGGTAAATGTTTACAGGCAACGCGGTTGTATTAGTATTGCCATACGTGTTGTCCCGAATATGATACCATCTTGTAATGAACTTGGCTTACCAGAGATTTTAACCGTTTTTGCTAAAAAATCATCTGGGCTGGTACTCGTGACTGGACCCGCCGGGAGTGGAAAGTCGACAACTCTGGCTTCTCTAATTAATTTGATTAACCAAACAAGGCGCTGCCATATTATTACTCTTGAAGATCCGATAGAATATTTACACAGTCATCAACAATCGATTATCGAACAACGAGAAGTAGGGATTGATTCTCTGGATTTTTCTTCAGCACTTCGAGCTGCTTTACGGCAAGACCCTGATGTTATATTGGTGGGGGAAATGCGTGATTTAGAGACTATCAGTACAACAATAACTGCTGCAGAAACAGGACATTTGGTATTTGCCACACTACATACGAGTGATGCTGTACAAACGATAGACAGGATTATTGACGTCTTTCCACCCAGTCAACAGCCGCAAATAAGAATTCAATTAGCATCGGTTCTTCAAGGTATCGTGTCGCAAAAGCTCCACCCTTCAATAAACAAATCAAAGCGGGTCGCCTCATTTGAAATTTTAGTAAATACGACAGCTGTTGCAAACCTAATCCGAACTGAAAAGACTCATCAAATTTCATCAGTCATGCAAACAGGAAAACAATTTGGAATGCGGACGATGGAGATGAGCCTTGAGGAACTGGTCAGAGCCGGAGAGATTTCCGAAAATGTTTTAAAACAATGGAGCTAGATTATGTGGGTGTCTGGCCTGTGCTCGATGGGCTTAGGGCGTGTTTTATCCGCTATCAGCGTTGTGCCTGCCGATGCAAAGTGAGCATAAGGACCTTAGCATATTTCAAACGTCCTTCTCATCGCTGATATTATTTATGTTTTTATTCCGTACCGACAGGTTTCGGCAACCTTTTTCATATTTTTCTGTTATTATTCCTAAAAAGTAATCGACAAGCTAAAATAATAGATTTTTCACGGGATATAAACAGGAGGGTTGCTCTAGGTATAAGATTCCTGTTCCACCCATTTGCATTCTATCTTGTGAATCTATATACTAGCGACAAGTCAAAACAACCTGACAACCTTCCTTTTCTCGCGAAAATCGAGAAGAGGTGATGGAGTGCGATTACCAAAGTCCAAGGCCCTTTACGTTTGTGCCTTAACAGCTTTAGCACTGTTGGGCGGGTCTGCTAGCTACTATCAAGCAGCTCATAAAACGATTACGG
>JAKADF010000052.1 GCA_021820805.1 Bacillota bacterium | reverse complement strand
GACTGATTCAAGGCGTGCCCGTCCGGGAAGCATGTTTATCGCGATTCGCGGCTATACGGTTGATGGGCATAATTTCATTCAAAGCGCTGCAAAAAACGGGGCAATCGCATGTCTTGTGGAGGAGCCTATTTCTGACATACCGCTGTCACAAATTGTAGTACCAGATACAAAGCGCGCTTCAGGTATATTAGCGGATATATTTTATCGACATCCGTCAAGGAGCGTCTCAATGATTGGGGTGACTGGAACAAACGGAAAAACTACCGTGACCCATTTGATTGAGAAGATACTAAATGTAGCTGGTCATAAAACAGGACTGATTGGAACGATTGAAAATCGTATTGGTGGTGAAGCAATTCCATCTGTCAATACAACACCAGAAGCTGTCGAATTGCAAGCTCTTATCTCCCAAATGGATGATAATGGGTGCAAGTATGGAATCATGGAAGTTTCGTCTCACGCATTAGAACTTGGGCGAGTAGCCGGCACGAAATTCCATATTGCTGTTTTTACAAACCTAACTCAGGATCATCTCGATTTTCATAAAACCATGGATGAATATCGGCGTGCAAAAGGCAAACTGTTTTCGCGTCTGGGAAATACATATGAAGATGATACAGGGCGTGCTTCTTATGCAGTTATCAATGCGGACGACAGTGCTGGGACTTTTTATATAAACGAGACTGTAATGGAGTATGTTTCTTATGGAATCAAAAACCAAGCTGACATACAAGCAACAAATGTACGAGTTAAGCCGGAAGGCGTATCGTTCCATGTTCAAAGTTTTCGCGGAGATGCGGATGTGCATCTACATTTGACGGGCCGTTTTAATGTGTACAATGCATTAGCTGCAATTTCGGTGGGACTCATTGAGGGGCTGCAGTTAAAGGATATCGTAAATGCCTTGGAAAGCGTTCCTGGTGTCCCGGGGAGGCTTGAGTCTGTTGATTGCGGTCAATCGTTTGCTGTCCTTGTTGATTATGCCCATACCCCGGATAGTCTAGAGAATGCACTGCAAACAATTCGTGAGTTTGTGGAAGGCAAAGTCATCACTGTAACTGGCTGTGGAGGAGACAGGGATAAGACAAAGCGGCCGCTCATGGCCAAAGTTGCAACACAAAACAGTGAACTTACGATTCTTACAAGTGACAATCCACGAACGGAAGAGCCAGATGCCATATTGGATGATATGGAAGCTGGTTTGCAAGGAACGGCTGACAGGTATGAACGAATAACGGATCGTAAATCCGCTATATACAGGGCAATTTCACTTGCAACAGCAAAAGATGTTGTTTTGATTGCCGGAAAAGGGCATGAGGACTATCAAATCATCGGGAAGACGAAGCATCACTTTGATGACAGGGAAATCGCAAAGCAAGCTATTCTTGAAAAGAGAAGCTGAGGCTAAAGATCACCTGTAAAATGATAGGATGTAGTTTCATGCTGGAAGGAGTTAAGCCGATGGATTTACAAGCGCTATTACTCACGGCGGGGGCAGCATTTGCGATTGCGCTCTTGCTTGGACCAATAAGTATTCCTATATTGCATCGGCTGAAGTTTGGGCAAAGCATACGTGATGAAGGCCCAAAACATCACCAAGTAAAAGCAGGTACGCCGACAATGGGCGGAGTTATAATCGCCATTGCGGTGTTCCTCTCTACTTTGAAGTTTGCAATTTCCAGCTTAGATATCATTATACTATTGATTGCATTTCTTGCATTTGGGCTTATTGGCTTTTCGGATGACTTTATAAAGATTGTAAAGAAACGCAATTTGGGTTTAACAGCAAAACAAAAATTATTGTGGCAAGGGATTGCAACATTTGTCCTGTTTGGTCTTCTCTGGTGGCGCCAGGAAGGAACAGCAGATGGGTTTGTGTTATATATTCCTTTCACGCACTACACTTTGACTCTAGGTATGCTGTACTTGCCCTTGCTTTTACTGATTCTTTTAGGCACCACAAATGGAGTTAATCTGACTGACGGGTTGGATGGGCTGCTTGCAGGCTGTGCTGCAATTGTTTTTTCAGCGTACGCAATATATGCTTTATGGCATACAAACTATGATGTAGCAATATTTTGTGCAGCGATGGTTGGTGCGCTTTTGGGATTCCTTGTTTTCAATCGTCATCCTGCTAAAGTTTTCATGGGGGATACTGGGTCCCTCGCAATTGGCGGCGGACTCGCCATGGTTGCAGTACTCACGCATAGTGAACTTGCTCTTATTTTGTTTGGCCTTATTTTTGTCATTGAAACGCTGTCTGTTATTATACAAGTAGTTTCGTTTCAGAAGTTTGGCAAACGTGTATTTAAGATGAGCCCAATTCATCATCATTTTGAGTTGTCTGGCTGGTCTGAGTGGGAAGTCGTAGTCGGTTTTTGGTTGGCGACATTCTTAACTGCTTTTGGAACGCTTGCATTGTTGTCATACTAATGGAATGTTGAAATATTGTTTTATTTGATGGGCGTTGTGCGCCCATTATTTTTTGAGTAGGCGGTGGCGAAACCGTGAAGGATAAAATGATTAATAAATTAGGTTCAGATTTACATGTGCTTGTGCTGGGATTAGCAAAAAGCGGTGAGGCGGCAGCTAAATTGCTTTGTAAACATGGCGTTCACGTTGTTGTAAATGAACGCCGACCTTTGAACGATGTAGAGGACACTGTGCAAAGTTTGGAGGAGATGGGTGTTCGCTGTATTTGTGGCGGCCATCCAGAAGATTTGCTTAATGAAAACTTTGATTTTGTTGTTAAAAACCCCGGAATTCCCTACACATTGCCTCTTTTAATCGAGGCAGAGAAAAAAGGCATCCCGATTTATACGGAAATTGAAATTGCATCTTGGGTAACGGATTCTCCAATTTATGCGATTACAGGTTCGAATGGGAAGACAACAACAACAACACTTGTTGGTGAAATTCTTGAGGCTGCGCGTCTTGAGCCAGTTGTAGCTGGCAACATTGGCCGCGTTTTGTCTGGTGTGGTTGAACAAGTTGGCCCTCAAAACCCAATTGTGCTCGAAGTATCAAGCTTCCAGTTGATGGGCGTTTTTACTTTTCGACCAAAAATCGCAGCTTTATTAAACCTTTATACAGCTCATTTGGATTATCATGGCTCTTTTGAGGCTTATGCAGATGCAAAATGGCGCATGTTTCAAAATATGAATCAGGAAGATTTTGCGGTATTGAACTATGACCAGGCTGCTATTCGCGAGCGAGCAAGCAATCTTCAAACAAATATAATATGGTTTAGCCGTAAATCATCTGATTTTCCTCAGGGAATTTGTTTGGTTAATGGTGTGGTTTCCCTTGTGAGGGATGGTGTTCATTCTCCAATTATAGATGCAAAGGATATTGCCCTAAAGGGAGAACATAATTTGGAGAATGCTCTGGCAGCTGCTGCAATATCAATTTGGGCAGGCGCTTCAATATCGAATGTCCAATATGTTTTGTCTCGATTCAGAGGAGTTGAGCATCGTACAGAGTATGTAAGGACCGTTTCTCAAGTGGAATATTACAATGACTCGAAGGCAACGAATGCTGAAGCAGCAATTCGGGCTCTTCGCTCATTTCCTAAGAATATTGTTTGGATTGCCGGAGGTCTTGACCGCGGAGACGATTTTCATTCGATGGAACAAGACATACAAGCACATGTAAAAGTTGCAATTTTACTCGGACAGTCTGCAGAGAAATTAGAAACAGCTTGCAGAAAGAGCGGTATCGAACACGTGGAACGAGTGGCAACAGTTGAAGAAGCAGTTGCAAAAGCTCATAAAATTGCAGAGTCAGGAGATACAGTGTTATTGTCGCCGGCATGTGCAAGCTGGGACATGTTTCACTCCTTTGAAGAACGAGGGCGAATTTTCAAGGATGCTGTGCATAGACTGTAGGGTCGGATAGATGGACAACCTGGTATTTATTTGGTTGCCTATCTAAATAACCCTGTCTGTAAGGGAATTGAGGAGGGACGTTCGATTTGGCTCGAACAGGAAAATCCTTCGATCCTCTGCTTGTAATTGTGACAGTTGTACTCCTTTGTATCGGAGTCGTTATGGTGCACAGCGCAAGTGCCGTTGTATCTATGCAAAAGTTTCACGATCCGTTCGGATACGCAAAGCGCCAATTGCTATGGGCCGCTCTCGGAATCGGGGCTATGTTTTGGTTATCTCGTTTTGATTATCATCGTTTACGACCGCTCGCGCCTAAAATAGCAGTTGTAAGTTTCTTGTTTCTTGCAATTGTTTTAATTCCGGGTATTGGTACGATTCGCGGCGGTTCGCGTGCGTGGCTCGGCATTGGGTCATTCGGTATACAGCCATCTGAGTTTGCGAAACTTGGGCTTGTTATTTTTTTAGCACATTTCCTGTCTGATGCTGGAGACAGAATGCAATCTTTTCGAAAAGGCCTGTTACCTCCTTTGTTCTTAGCTTTAGTTGCTATAGGGCTTATTATGTTAGAACCTGATTTAGGACAAAGTGTAGTGATTATGGGTACAACTGTCATTCTTTTATTCGCGGCAGGCATGCGAATGTCTCACTTATTCGGTTTAGCAGGAGCGGGAGCATTAGGATTCGGAGTGCTTATAGCAATTGCTCCTTATCGATTAGAACGGGTTGTGTCTTTTTTAGACCCATGGAAAGATCCACTTGATTCCGGCTACCAAATTATCCAGTCGTTATATGCCCTTGGCTCTGGAGGAGTACTTGGCCTTGGTCTAGGACAAAGTCGGCAGAAATATTTGTATTTACCGGAGCCGCAAACCGATTTTATTTATTCGATTCTTGGTGAAGAATTGGGTTATTTAGGGGCAGTAAGTGTCTTGTTTTTGTTTGCTGTTCTTGTTTGGCGCGGATTTCGTACTGCAATTTATGCAAAGGATACATTCGGTTCTTTGCTTGCTGTTGGTATAACAGGCATGATTGCAGTTCAAGTACTAATTAATATCGGTGTAGTGACTGGTTCGATTCCTGCAACAGGAATTACATTGCCGCTTATCAGTTATGGTGGATCGTCGCTTACGCTCATGTTAACGGGAATCGGTATTTTACTAAACATTTCACGTCAGGCGGTTTATCCAGCAAAGTAAATCTCTTATCTCTTATGTACTCAGAATGGAAGAATGATGGGTTTTGGGGTGTTATAATGCGAATCGTATTAACTGGTGGGGGTACTGGGGGCCATATTTATCCAGCATTAACGCTCTTTCAGTACTTAAATAAAAGCCACCAAGATGCACAAGCGTTGTATATAGGGACAGAAAAAGGATTAGAAAAAAATATTGTTACAAAAACAGATATACCGTTTGTAACGATTCCTGCAGCAGGGTTAAAAAGACAGGTAAGTATGTCAGCGATAAAAACTGCCCTTATTACCTATCAAGGTTATAGACTGGCCAAAAAGACTCTCCGTAAGTGGAATCCTGATATAGTGCTAGGCACTGGAGGATATGTTACATTACCGGTAATTTTCGCTGCTAAACGGCTGGGTATACCTTCTGTAGTTTGGGAAGGAAATGCAAGACCAGGACTCACAAACCAATTGTGTGCAAAACGTGCCGAAGCTGTGGCCGTTTCCTTTGATAATACCGAGGCTTGGCTCCGAGGTGCCAAAAAAGTTGTGCTTACAGGCAATCCGAGGGCAAGTGAAGTTCTTCACGTTTCAGAAGCCGACAAAAAAAGTGCACGTGATAAATATCAATTATCCAAGGATAGACCTACTATTTTAATCTTTTCAGGCAGCAGAGGCGCAGAAACCGTTAACCGGGTAGTTGTAGAATTAATGGGTCGGTTTGCTGCTCGCCCGGACTGGCGAGTCATCTTTGTCACAGGAGAGCAGCATTATCAATCAATCAGTTCATCGCTTGAAAAACTGCCGAATCATATTTCTGTGCTTCCATTCATATACGACATGCCAAGTCTTTTGCCTAACGTAGATGTGGTTGTAACCCGAGCAGGGAGTGCAACTCTGGCTGAAATTTGCTCGCTGGGTGTAGCGTCAATCCTAATTCCCTCACCCTATGTTACTGCAAATCATCAGGAAGAGAACGCAAAGCGGCTTAAAGAGCAGAATGCTGCGATTCTATTGAAAGAAGGGGAGTTGACAGCAGATACTCTTTGGGAAAGCTTAATCCGTGTTATTGATAGTAAGGAAGGCCGGGTAATGAGAGATAATGCAAGACGTTTGGCTACCCCGCATGCAGTAGAGGACCTCTATCAACTTATCATGGAAGTATATCGTTCAAAATCAAAATGATTTGTCTAGAGCTTAAGCTGTAAAAAGGCGCCTTGACGGCGTCTTTTTTTGTTGACAGAGCATTGGAACACTCAACCTTAATCGTCGCATATGATGCCATACGGAATCTGGGCGTAGGCGTCATCAGTTGCTTTCGGATAACTATGACCAGAAGGGAATCCGTAATCAATGTGGATTTGACTGGGAACTGAGGCATGTAAAATCGGGGAACCAGCCTCAGAGAGGTGATGGATGTGGATGTTTTTGAAATCCGGGGCGGCCGGAGCCTAAATGGAGAAGTATCTATTTATGGTGCTAAAAATGCTGCATTACCGGTACTCGCAGCTACGGTGATGGTAGATGGCATAGCGGTCATCCATGGGGTTCCACAGCTTGAAGATGTTCGAGTCATGCTTGAAATTCTTCGGAATTTAGGTGCTAAAGCAGCGTTCACAAAAGAACATACGGTTCAGATTGACGCAAGTAAGATCACGCATACGAATGTCCCGGCTGGGCTCATGAAGAGAATGCGTTCATCAATCTTTTTGATGGGTCCATTGCTAGCTCGCTTTGGTGAAGTAAACGTATCAAAACCGGGAGGCTGTGTCATCGGGCAAAGGCCGATTGATTATCATTTGCGCGGTATGAGGATGCTTGGAGCAACTATTGAAGAAAAACACGGGTTTATTAACTGTAAGTCGAACCGACTGTTTGGTTCTTCGATTACTCTAGATTTTCCAAGCGTTGGAGCGACAGAAAATTTAATTATGGCAGCAACAATGGCAGACGGGGTCACAATTATTGAAAATGCAGCAAAAGAACCAGAAATCGTTGATTTAGCAAACTTTCTATGTACTTGCGGAGCAAAAATTACAGGAGCCGGCGAGGATACCGTGATAGTCCACGGTGTGCACCACCTGCACAGTACAGAATATAAGATTATCCCTGATCGTATTGTTGCGGGAACACTATTAATTGCTGCTAGTGCAACGCATGGAAATGTTACTTTAAGTGGTATGAGTGGCAACTACCTTGGTGCAGTCTTGAGTAAACTGCGCGAAGCAGGTGTTCATGTAGAAACCGAGAATGATATAATAACGGTCTCTGCAAAAGAAAAATATCGAGCCGTTGATCTATTAACCGCACCATTTCCTGGATTTCCAACAGATTTGCAAGCTCCTTTAATGGCTATGATGACAATGGCACAAGGAACGAGTGTTATTCGTGAGAATGTGTTTGAAGCTAGGTTCAAACATGTAAATGACCTTTTGCGTATGGGAGCCGATATTTCGGTAGATCTTCGTACTGCAGTTGTACGGGGGGTCTCACAACTGTCAGGGGCTAATGTGGAAGCCACTGACCTTCGCGGAGGAGCTGCTTTATTGATTGCAGGACTGATGGCAGAAGGCATAACGCGCGTAGAGGGGCTTCACCATATCGATAGAGGATACGAAGATATCGATGTTTATTTAAGAGATCTAGGTTCTGAAATTGTACGACGTACAGTATAGACTTCTCTACAAAGTAGAAGGTAGGGAGATTTATGCCTGCCTTCTTGATTGATTTTTATTATAAATATTCTTATTTGTGTTTTTAACGGACAAGCTATGGCGTAATCGCGGATATGATAGAATATGGAAGGAGGCGGCGTGTATGATAAAGCAAAATGTAAGATGGACACAAGAACAAATTGCGCGCCGCAAATCGAGAAACCGCAAAGTATTGTTAGGCTTTTTTTTATTCTTGGGTGTTGTAGTGGTATTAGAGTCTCCACTTACTCGAGTACGCAGTATAGAGGTATCCGGAAATCGAACAATTTTGGAGTCAAAATTGATTCAGGATGCGGATGTGCACACTGGGCAAAGTTTGTGGCAAATCAATCAAGGTTCAATTGCTCAAAAAATAATGGATAAAGATCCAATGGTTGAGTCTGTATCTGTCCATACAGATGCAATGCGTGGAATCGTTTCATTAGAGATTACAGAAAAACATATTATTGCTATTTATGAAGTCGCGGGAAAGTTTTATAATCTGTTAAATGACGGGACTGCATATCAAGAAATTGCGGCTAACAACGGTTTCTCCTTTCCGCTTGTAACTGCAGTTGGCGGCAGCACACCAAAAATCGGACAGGTTGTTAGCTCTGACGTTGGGGAAGTATGCAACCAATTGGAGCAGTTAAACCATGCAAATCTTTCAACTATATCTGAAATACACATTGTAAATTCAGAAAATGTAGATGTATATTTAGATAATGGTTTTGTCGCAACTTGTTTAGAAAAACAATTGGATGCAGCATTACCCAGCATAAGCGACGCCGTCCATTACTTTTCATCAAAGGGATATGCACCTGGTATGATTGACTTAACGGGACCTCCGCCTTATCGGTATACACCATTTTCGGCAACCGGAGTTAACCAAACTCAAAATGTTAAGAAGGGTGGATAAGTGGCGTGCGAACGAGAGGTAAGCTTGCCTTGTCGTTAACCGTTGTATCCATGGTACTTGGTTTTATGGTAGCCCTTCAGTACAAACAAACCGAGAGCGCAAGTGTGCTTGGTATAGGGGCCGGAACCGGGGCTTCCATCGACGCGAATAAACGGTTAAACGCAGAACTTCGGTCCCTTAAACAGTCGAATAATGACGCACAAGCACAACTTGCTGATATTACATCGAAGATTTCTTCCTATGAAAAGAAGTCATCAGGTTCAAACAACGGGTTAGAAAGCATGGAGAAACTACTTCAGGATGAACGAATCTTAGCTGGTGTGTCGACCGTCTATGGTCCTGGCATCACTGTAACGCTTATGGACGGAGGCGCAAGCAGTTCAGACATTGAACAAGTCTTAACGCATGATTGGAATGTCCGCAGTGTCATCAATGAATTGTTCACTGCAGGTGCCGAGGCTGTATCGATTAATGGTTATCGGGTTGTTGCTACATCGGGTGTCTTTTGTCGAGGACCCGTTGTAACGGTAAATGACCATCGCCTTGGTGCACCGTTTGTGATTAATGCAATTGGTGATCCTAAGACTCTAAAATCGGCTCTTGAAATTCAGGGTGGAATCTTGGATTTGTTACGTTCAAACGGGCTTCGTGTCTCGGATCCAACAATCGTTTCAAAATTGGAAATGCCTGCTTATACAGGTGCAGTACAGGCACAGAGCACATCAAGTTAGGGAGGCCAGAGTGTGAAACAACGTAAACTCATATGGTCCCTGACTGGCATTAGTGCTGTCCTTGGTTTTGTTTTAACTGTTCAGATTACTTCCAGACTCAGCAATGATAGTGTAGAAGGGACAAGCTACATTGATTTACGTACACAAATTGCAGAGCAGTCTCAAGAACATCAAATTTTGGAACGCGATATTTCTAAAGAAACAGCACAGTTGGCGGAATTCGAAGCGGCACAGGGAAGCAAGTCCAGTTTGCAAGAGGTTTTGCAAAAAGATGCACAAACGATTGCCGATGAAGCTGGTCTAAGACCAGTGATTGGACCGGGGCTTACAGTCACAATAAAAGATGACCCCAACTTGCCTTACGATCCACAGTTTTCTGGGAGTTTTGCTAAAGAATCAGATCAGTGGATAGCGCTCATTGTGAATAATTTATTTGCAAATGGTGCAACTGCAATTGATATCAACGAGCAACGTTTAGTAACTACTTCTTCTATTCGTCTTGTTTCCGTGAATGGGCTGGGTGGATTGCAAATTAACACGCATCCTATTGTTATGCCGTATGTGATAACGGCCACAGGGTCGATTCAAAATATGACAGCTGCTTTAACAGTAGCAAAAATACAAGAGCAACTAAACCTGATGTCAGAGGATTGCATCATCAAACCTTATCCTCGGCCCAATGGGGTTACAGTCCCAGGATACACAGGGCCGCTCCCTGGCGTGTGGGCAAAGGAGGTCAGCAATCCGTGATTTGGTTGCCGGTTCTTGGCTTGATTGTTGGAGTGGCGATTGGACTTGTATCGAATGTAACGATACCAGTTGGCTACTCAAGTTACCTGTCGATTGCAATATTGGCTGCACTTGATACGGTATTTGGAGGAATTCGAGCAAGTTTAGAAAAATCATTCGACGGAGCTGTATTTTTGACAGGATTTTTTTCGAATGCACTAATTGCCGCTTTGCTTGCATATATCGGGGTGCAATTAGGAGTTGATTTATACCTTGCTGCTGTTGTTGCGTTTGGTGTGCGTCTCTTCCAGAATATTGCTGTCATTCGGAGATTGGTTTTTCAATCTCTTCAAAATCGGAAACATCATTCTTCAAATTCCAGTAATTAATTGAAAAAAGTTTGAAGATGAAAGAGGATTGTTCAGTTGTATGTGGAAGTAGATTGAGAAATGCAGTACTTGGCGCGCTAGGGAGGTGCCACGGGTTTGGCCAAAGGAGATTACATCGTCAGCTTAGACATCGGCACTTCAAAGGTCCGAGCAATTATAGGTGAACCAGCTGGTAATAACATTAATGTCATCGGTGTCGGGTCTGCGTCGGGTGAGGGCATCCGCCATGGATCGATTGTAGATATCGATTTGACCGTGGACTCTATTCGCGAAGCGGTAGATCATGCGGAGCGAATGGTTGGTATTCATATTGACTCTGCTTATGTTGGTATATCCGGAAATCATATTCAGTTGCATAGCAGTCATGGCGTTGTTGCAGTATCTTCCCCTGACCGTGAAATTGGTGATGAGGATATTGAACGCGTACTTCAACAAGCTCGAGTTGTCGCTCTTCCACCTGAACGTGAGATTATTGATGTTGTTGCAAAAGAATTTGTAGTAGATGGCTTACGCGGTATTACGGACCCTCGCGGTATGCTTGGTGTTCGTCTTGAAGTGGAAGCTTATTTGATTACAGGCAGCCGGACCGCAATACATAATGTTGTAAGGTGCGTGGAACGAGCCGGTATTGAGGTGGCAAATCTCGTCTTGTCACCAATGGCTGCCAGTTATGTTGCTTTATCAAACGATGAACGAAAGCTTGGCGTAGCGTTAGTTGATATTGGAGCAGGAGCCACCTCATTATCTATTTTTGATAATGGAGTTTTAAGCGGGACAGGCGTCATCCCAATGGGCGGAGACTATGTTACCCATGATATTGCAATTGGGTTTCGGACACAGACTACCGCAGCGGAACAGGTTAAAGTAAGACATGGATGTGCGTTTACTGAACTTGCTTCTGACAACGAACTGTTTAAGGTTCCAAGAATGGGAAGCAATCAGGAAATTGAATACTCTCAATACGATTTGTCAACAATTATCGAACCGCGAATGCAGGAGATTTTCTCACTCGTCAAGAAAGAGATTGAAACAATGGGTTATTCAAGTGAATTGCCGGGTGGATTTGTCTTTCACGGCGGAGTTATGTGTATGCAAGGTGCAGGGGAGCTCGCAAGCGCTGAACTTCAAGCTCCAGTTCGTATAGCAATTCCTGAGTTCTTAGGAGTACGTGATCCTTCATTTATCAACGGTGTTGGTATCATTGCCTATGCAGTAAAATCTCACATGCGAAACCAG
>JAKADF010000051.1 GCA_021820805.1 Bacillota bacterium | reverse complement strand
CTCTAGAGTATTTCATATTAATCAGCCCTTCTTTCAATCAAAGCTTTTTGGAGCTGTTCTCGGTGGAGCAATCTTAATCATTACAACTACTTGGTTAGTTAACTATGTAGCGACGCTTATCCGATGGACAGAAGAGCGCCTTAAAAGTACGCCGCTTGCTGATATTCTTGGTGGAACAGTAGGTATGGTAATTGGTCTATTGGTTGCATATCTGTTTGCGCCAGCAATTCGGGCCATTCCTATTGTTGGAATTGCTGTTCAGTTTTTTGTGAGTATCTTGTTTGCGTATTTGGGTTTACAAATTGGGTTTACTAAACGTGAAGATTTGATTAGCCTATTTACTGGTAAGTTAACACTTCGAGATAAAGATCGTGACAAGGATAGTAAGAAGCAGTCTATGAAACCGGGCGAAGCAAAACTGTTGGATACAAGTGTAATTATTGATGGACGTATTGCAGATTTGGTTCAAACCGGGTTCCTTGATGGAGTTCTTGTCATTCCGTCTTTTGTCTTAGGCGAATTGCAACACATAGCTGATTCGTCAGATGTATTGAAACGAAATCGGGGTAGACGCGGGCTTGATGTTTTGAATCGAATTCAAAAAGAGCTCAAGGTAAAAGTGCAAGTTGTTGAGATTGACTTTGAAGACATTCAGGAAGTTGATCATAAGCTTGTTCGACTGGCAAAGCAGATGAATGGGAAAGTTGTAACCAACGATTTCAATTTGAACAAGGTTTGCGAATTGCAAGGGGTAGCAGTCTTGAATATTAATGACTTGGCAAATGCGCTGAAGCCAATTGTTTTACCTGGCGAGGAACTAAGCGTTCAAGTGATTAAAGACGGAAAAGAGTACAATCAAGGCGTCGCCTATCTTGATGACGGAACGATGATTGTCATTGAAGGCGGCCGAGACTATATTGGCGGTAAACTTGATGTTCTTGTAACAAGTGTTCTTCAAACGTCTGCAGGACGCATGATCTTCGCAAAACCTAAGCTCTTAGAAAAAGCTTTATAATAAGGATAGACGAGTCCGAATAAGGAAAGATATTCAATTTAATGAACTTCGCAAAGCCAAATTAGAAGGGCCGGTCGTGCAGCCGGCCTTTCTGCAATATTAAATAAAATGGTGTACTTATTCATTGTTTGTACTTAACGAGTTAAAATAGTCAAGGTGCTTGACTACATACAGCGTAAGATACTTTAACAACTTGGTATGAATTATTGCACCTAAGAGGGGATTTTCACAATGACTGTACGTGTTCGCTATGCGCCGAGCCCGACCGGACATTTGCATATTGGCGGGGTTCGAACAGCATTATTTAATTACTTTTTTGCAAAACATCATAATGGTCAATTTATTCTTCGGTTTGAAGACACCGATATTGACAGGAACGTGCCAGGTGCGGAGGAAGAGATGCTTCGCGGATTTCGTTGGCTTGGTTTTGATTGGGCCGAAGGTCCGGATGTAGGCGGGAATTACGGACCATATCGGTGTACTGAACGCCTGCCGTTGTATCAAGAATATTTGAAGAAACTTGTGGATGCAGGTTTTGCATATCCTTGCTATTGTTCCAAAGAAGAATTGGAAGAAGAGCGGCAGCGCGCGGAACAAGTTGGAGGAATGCCGAAATATAGCGGGAAATGCAGGCATCTTACAAACGAAGAACGTGCACAAAAAGAAGCAGCAGGTATTAAACCGAATTATCGATTTGCCGTACCGAGCGGTGTTTACATTGAGTTTGACGATTTAGTGCGTGGGCATGTTTCGTTTGAATCAGATGATATTGGGGATTATGTCATTGTGAAGTCGAACGGGATTCCGACATATAATTTTCAGGTTGTAATTGACGATTCATTGATGCAAATATCACACGTGATTCGCGGGGAAGAGCATCTTTCGAATACGCCAAAGCAGCTTTTGATTTATCAAGCCCTTTCGTTTTCTGTCCCTGTCTTCGGGCATCTTCCTCAGGTTCTAGATCAGACGCGTAAAAAACTTAGCAAACGTGATCCAAATGTGATGCCTGTTCATAAATATCGTGAACAAGGGTACTTGCCGGAGGCATTGGTAAACTTTTTAGCTTTGCTCGGTTGGTCACCTGTGGGCGAACAAGAAATTATGACGATGGAAGAAATTATAGCTGCTTTTGATATGGATCGCGTTAATAAGAGCGGCGCCATATTTGATGTAGATAAACTAAGGTGGATGTCGAATCAGTATTTCAAAGAAGCACCAATAAAAGAAGCGACAGAAAAGGTTCGAGCACTGTTGCCGTCAAAGGGCTGGTCTGTTCAAGCTGGTGCGAGCAGCGAATGGCTCTCCTTAGTTGTAGAGTTGTATCAAGAACAGATGAGTTGCGCAGCTGATTTTCTCCATCTTGCAGAGGGCTTCTTTAATGAGGATATTGAGTATGATGAAGAAGCTCTTCAGGTAATGCGGGAAGAGGGCTCAAGGAACGTAATTGAAAAATATATGGAACTAGCTTCTGATGACGAGGCGTGGACACCTGAGGCAAGCAAGGCAAGATTTAAGCAGATTCAAAAGGAGCTCGGCGTTAAAGGTCGAGGCTTATTTATGCCGGTTCGGGCAGCGGTGACGGGTGCAGTTCATGGCCGTGATTTACAAAAGACGATTGCATTCCTGCCAAAACAGAGGGTGTTAAACAGGCTTTCTACTGCACTTTCTCTCATTTGAGTATGCTCAGTTGACAAATGTTTTGCTGCAAAGCAGAATAGGTGTGCACCTATTCCAGTATATGAAAATAGCATGATGTAAGGTCGGGAAGAGTAAGCAGTTACTCACTTTCAGAGAGTTGGCATCAGCGTAAGCTGGGTGGGAATGCCGACAAATGGGTTAAGCTGAAGTGCGCCCGAGGTGTTTCGGAAGGAACGGCATTACGCCTAGTAAACTCCGACGGAGGTCTCCGTTACGGACTGTCGAGTGGGTGTCTAATTATAGATGCCAATCAGAGTGGAACCGCGGTATAAGCCGTCTCTGTATGCAGCGTCACTGTATACAGAGACGGCTTTTTCTATAGGTAGGAGGGAGCAAGTTGACCATTTATCTTTATAACAGCTTAACTGGAATGAAGGAGCAGCTTGAAACGATTGAGCCGGGAAAAGTAAGGTTTTACGCTTGTGGACCAACCGTGTATAACCTATTCCATATTGGGAATGCCAGGATGTTTGTTATCTTCGATACGGTTCGTCGATATTTGGAATACAGAGGGTATGAAGTGCAGTTTGTTCAAAACTTCACTGATGTAGATGACCGAATTATCCACCGTGCTATTGAGCTTGGCATTGGCGTACGGGATGTTGCAGATAAATACATTCAGGAATACTTTATGGATGCTGATGCACTCGGAATTAAACGCGCCGTAGTGCATCCGCGAGTGACGGAATGCATACCGGACATCATCGATTTTATTCGAGACTTGATTCAAAAAGGTTATGCATATGAACGCGACGGTAACGTTTACTTTGATACATCTTCCTTTGAAGGTTACGGGAAACTGTCTCGCCAATCGGTTGATGACATGCGTGCAGGGTTTCGCGTAGAAGTGCTCGAGAATAAGGATGACCCAACAGATTTTGCGCTTTGGAAAGCTGCAAAACCGAATGAAGAATATTGGGAAAGCCCATGGGGTGAAGGACGGCCTGGCTGGCATATTGAATGCTCGGTCATGAACATGAAATTTCTCGGAGAACAAATTGATATTCATGCGGGTGGACGAGATTTAATTTTCCCCCATCACGAAAACGAAATTGCCCAAAGTGAAGCTCATTCTGGACATATATTTGCAAGGTATTGGCTTCATAATGGTACATTAAACATCAACGGGGAAAAGATGTCTAAGTCGACCGGCAATTTTATTATGACGAGGGATCTGCTTCAGAAGCGTGATCCAATGGTTATTAGATACTTCCTGTTAAGTGCGCAGTATCGTCATCCCTTGAATTATACAGATCTTGCGTTAGACCAAAGTGAACAGGCGTATGAGCGGATTGAACGGTGCGTAAGGAATTTAGAACACCGTATTGCTGCATTAAAGGAGGCTCCAAAATTCCTTCACGTGAATGGGGAAGGGGTATCTGTTGAAATTCGGACACACATAGATGGTGCACGTTCAGCCTTCATCACAGCAATGGATGATGATTTTAATACAGCTGATGCCATCTCAGCAGTGTTTGAAGCTGTAAAATTGGCAAACATGTATTTGACGGAAACAAATGTTACAATTTCAAATTTACAAGCATGGCAGGACTTAATCATAGAATTGCTTGGTGTGCTAGGGCTCTCTGTATCCAAGACCGAGTCATCTCTCGAGGATGAAATTACAAAATTGATTGACGCGCGAAATGAAGCACGCCAAAAACGTGATTTTAAGACTGCAGACGAAATCCGAGATAGGCTTTTTGAACGAGGTATCATTATTGAAGATACACCAACAGGTACTAGATGGAGCCATCGATAATGGATCAAAATTTTTCTGTAGATGCACTTTCTCCGCTGGCTTTGGCGTTTGTAGGCGATGCCGTGTGGGAAGTTTTTGCAAGGAAACACTGCTTAAATAAAGGCGTTCGCAAGCCTGGTGAATTGCATAAATTGTGCACAAGATATGTCAGCGCAAAAGCACAGGCCAATTTGCTTGAATGGTTATATCCGCAATTAAGTGAAGCAGAGCAGGACATCGTAAGACGCGGTCGAAATGCAAAGTCTAATCATGTCCGGAAAAACGTGGATGTTGTCGTCTATCGGTACAGCACGGGCTTTGAAGCGCTCATTGGTTATTTGTCAGGCATTGGGGACGAGGAACGCTTGGAAACTTTGGCACGGCAGTCTTTTGCATGGATTGATAATAAGTGAAATGAGAGAAGGAACAGACATGGTAAAAAAAGTAGTTCAAAGTAAACAACAGAGAAATTCAGGACGTGCTCGTGCAATCGGTAACGCTTCTCCTCGCACATCAGCAAGAACTTCAACCAGGACATCGCCTCTCGGGCAGAAACGTGAGGCTGAACGAGCACAAGCAGCTGAGCGGATTGAAAATGGAGAAATCGTGAGTGGGCGTCACCCAGTAATTGAAGCCCTTAAGTCGGGAAGACCAATTAACAAGATCGTTATCGCAGAAGGATCTGAAGGTGGAAGTTTAACCGAGATTATTGGTAAGGCTAAAGCGGCAAAAATTGTGATACAGTCGGCTCCGAGAACAAACTTAACAAAAGCAGCAGGTGACGGCCATCAAGGTGTTATCGCTTATGTGGCTCCTCATGCATATGCTGAATTAGAAGACATTGTAAATCGGCAAACCGGACAACCACCACTAATTCTGTTGTTAGATGAAGTAGCGGATCCCCACAATCTAGGTGCGATAGTCAGATCTGCGGAGGCTGTTGGGGCGCAGGGGGTAGTTATTCCAAAACGTCGTGCAGTTCCGCTCACGGGTGTCGTTGCAAAGGCATCTGCGGGAGCCTTGGAGTATGTTCCCGTTGCACGCGTCACTAACCTTGTGCAGGCTATGGAGCGCCTCAAAGAAATGGGATACTGGATTGTTGGGACTTCACTTAAAGGAGATAAGTCCTATACTGATGTGTTCTATACTGACAAAATAGCAGTAGTCATTGGAGCGGAAGGAAAAGGTCTTAGCAGACTCGTCGAGGAGCGTTGTGATTTTTTAGTGAAAATCCCGATGCTCGGCAAGCTGCAGAGTTTAAATGCGTCTGTAGCTGCGGGAGTGCTGCTATATGAAGTTGTCCGCCAGAGGTCATAAGAAAACACGATCAAAAAAATGTCTCATTGTTGATGGATATAATGTAATTCCGCGACTCCAAAAACAGTCTCTGAGTCAAGTGAACTTAGAAAACGCTCGAAAAGACTTGATTGAGCGGTTAAGTGAGTATAGCTCGTTCTCTGGTGAGGTAGTTATAGTAGTGTTTGATGCTTACCAGACGAACGAGCCTGGAAGTAAAATGAAACAAAATGGAATTGAGATATTCTACACACTTAGGAACGAAACAGCAGATGAGTGCATTGAGCGGCTTGTTTATGAATTGAGAGATATATACCCGGAAATTATGGTTGCTACTTCCGATTACGCGGAACAGTTGGTTATATTTGGCGGGGGAGCTTTAAGAATTTCTGCAGATGAGTTCGCATCGCGTTTAATTGCCGTAAATGATAAAATTCGAAAAGCAGTAGAAGATAGACGTACACCTGAAAAGCCGCAAATTCGAGATGTCATTCGTCATGATATTGCAAATATTCTTGAAAAATGGCGAAGACAATGATAGTTACCATTGCGCGTGATAGATTACATAATGTATAATGACGTCATCCTGGCTACCTTCGGGGTGATGATATTGACAGCACAGGTAGACACTGAACTCAGCTACTTAGAAGAAAAAGCCGACGAATATTTGGTGGAAGCTGTCCGAAACGGCGATACGGATGCGCTTGAATTTCTAATTCAAAAATATCGGAATTTCGTGCGTGCGAAAGCGCGTTCCTATTTTTTGATTGGCGCTGATCGGGAAGATATTGTTCAAGAGGGCATGATTGGGCTGTATAAATCCATTCGAGATTTTCGAGAGGATAAGCTCGCATCATTTAAGGCATTTGCAGAACTATGTATTACAAGACAGATTATCACAGCTATTAAAACGGCGACGCGGCAAAAACATATCCCGCTTAACTCTTATGTTTCTCTCGATAAACCAATCTATGATGAAGACTCGGATCGTACACTTCTTGATGTGATTTGTACTGCTCGCGTCACTGATCCTGAAGAATTAGTTATTCATCAAGAAGAGTTTGATGATATCGAAGTGAAAATGTCGGAACTCCTAAGCGATTTGGAGCGTAAGGTTTTGATGCTTTATCTTGACGGGCGTTCCTATCAGGAGATTGCCGTTGATTTAGAGCGGCATGTGAAATCTATCGATAATGCTTTGCAACGTGTCAAACGCAAACTTGAAAAATACCTCACATTCCGAAACGTATATGCTTGATCTTCGCTTATGGCCCACGGCCTATCGTAGGTCGGAACGGGCAGTCTCCACTTTTGAGTTGACATAGGCCGAGTGCTGTGCTAATTTAACTAAGGTATGCGGGTTCCCGTGATGCGGGGGTTCGTCTGTTTATGTTTGTGGTAGGAATGCGTCCTATCGGGGGAGGTGCCCTAGAATGCGCGTAATCGTAACGCTAGCTTGTTCCGAATGCAAACAGCGTAATTATACGACCATGAAGAACAAAAAGAATGATCCTGACAGGATTGAACTGAAGAAGTTCTGCCGTTATTGCAATGGTCAAACGGTGCACCGGGAGACTCGGTAACTGATAGGGTGAAATGGGGCGTGAATATGGCAAAGCCAAGCGCGACCATCGAGAGGCCTAAAAAGCGTCGCGGCGGGATGATTACGTTCTTTCGAGAATCTTGGCGTGAACTTGAACGGGTTCGCTGGCCTTCGCGTGGGGAAGTAACAAACTATACAGTCGCATGTTTATTGACTTGTTTAGTTTTAGCGTTGCTCATCTGGGGCTTTGACGTTGGCGTATCCAAGTTAATGTCACTGATTGGTCTTGTCTAATGTTGGGTATAGGGGGTGCGGGGCAAACCGCCCTCGGCATGGAAAACCTCGAAAAGCAGTGGTTTGTGATTCACACATATTCAGGTTATGAAAACAAAGTGAAGAACAACCTGGAAAGCCGTGTTCAAACAATGAACATGGAAGATAAAATTTTCCGCATTCTAGTTCCAACTGAAGAAGAGCTAGAGATGAAAAACGGGAAAAAGAGGGTTGTTCAACGAAAAGTCTTCCCGGGGTATGTACTTGTCGAAATGCTAATGACGGATGACTCGTGGTATGTGGTTCGCAATACGCCTGGGGTCACTGGGTTTGTGGGCTCTTCTGGTGCAGGTTCAAAGCCGATTGCTTTGCTACCAGATGAAGTTCAGAGCATTCTTAGGCAAATGGGTGTTGATGAAGTCCGCGCAAAAATGGACTACCAGATTGGCGAAGCAGTTCGTTTGGTGGATGGACCTTTTGCTGACATGGTGGGCACCGTCGAGGAAGTTCACGGCGATAACCAGAAGCTCAAGGTTCTTGTTTCCATGTTCGGGCGTGAAACCCCGCTCGAAGTAGACTATGCCCAGGTTGAAAAACTGGTATAACCCATTTTTGTAAAGCAATGATCTAAGAAAATAGTGTATAATCCATTTCGTGTCTGTCACAACGCATGGATACACTTCTGGGACGTGGCTGAAACGGTTGTTTTTGTGTTTTCGTCCCGTGGGAGGGCTCTGCCCGCTTACCACATTATCAGGCAAAGGAGGTGGACATGTTGCCGAAGAAAATCGTAAAAGTTGTAAAGCTCCAGATTGCTGCTGGTAAGGCCACCCCGGCGCCTCCGGTTGGACCTGCGCTAGGTCAAGCACAGGTTGGTAACATCATGGGCTTTTGCAAGGAGTTTAACGCACGTACTGCAGACCAAGTTGGGCTTATTATCCCAGTTGTGTTGTATGTATATGAAGATCGCTCCTATACTTTCGACTTGAAAACTCCACCGGCTGCAGTGCTCCTGAAGAAGGCTGCTGGCGTAGAGTCTGGTTCATCCGAACCGAACAAGAAAAAAGTAGCAAAACTAAAACGTTCAAAAGTGCAAGAAATTGCTGAACAGAAAATGGCTGACCTGAATGCAGGCAGTGTAGAAGCTGCTATGCGCATGGTTGAAGGTACAGCACGCAGTATGGGTATTGTAATTGAGGACTAATCGCACATACGCGACGTCCAATTGTGGGAGGTTCACACCGTTAACCACATGGAGGTGTAAAAGTGGCTCGTAAATCTAAGCGTATTGCTGAGAATATAAAGTTAGTAGATAAAACGAAACTGTACGATGCTGGTGAGGCACTTAACCTCGTTAAGCAAACAGCTACGGCTAAGTTTGATGAAACGGTGGAAGTTGCTGTACGTCTTGGCGTCGACCCGAAGAAACAGGATCAACAAGTTCGTGGTGCTGTTGTTCTGCCACACGGTACAGGTAAAACTGCTCGCGTGTTGGTGTTTGCAAAGGGTGACAAAGCTAAAGAGGCAGAAGCTGCAGGCGCTGATTTTGTTGGCGACGATGATTTGATTCAGAAGATTTCCCATGGATGGTTCGACTTTGATGTCGTTGTAGCTACTCCTGATATGATGGGTTCGGTCGGTCGTTTGGGTCGAGTTCTTGGACCAAAAGGACTTATGCCAAATCCGAAGACAGGTACAGTTACGTTCGATGTTGCCCGGGCTATTGGTGAAATCAAAGCTGGTAAAATCGAGTATCGTCTTGACAAAGCTGGTATTGTTCATGTTCCGATTGGGAAAGCATCATTTGAAGCTGAAAAGCTTCTTGGTAATTTCCAGACGTTGGTTGATGCGCTTCAGAAGGCAAAGCCATCTGGTGCTAAAGGAACTTATGTTCGCGGAATCACTGTTGCTTCTACAATGGGGCCTGGTGTGCACGTGAATACAAGCCGTATTGGAACAATTGCTGAATAATTCCTATTGACTGAAACGGTTAATCGGGATAAGCTAGTTCAAGTGTGATAAGAAAATATGATGAACCGTAGAACGTAGGTCCAATAATGGATAATGGGAGACCGCCTACCGAGGTTCGCGACCATATACAATGTACGGATATGTCGCGCCTTCGTTTCTACGAAGGCGCTTTTTTATTCGTAGGCCGGCCGGTTCATCTTACTCTGCAAAGTAGGAGGTGCATTTCCTCTAATGGGTGTACGTGAAGAAAAAGAACAGCTTGTTCAAGAAATAGCGGATCGCTTTTCTCGTAGTAAGGGAACTGTCGTAACTGATTACCGTGGACTTAACGTAGCGGAAGTCACGGAACTGCGCAAACAGTTGCGTGAGGCTGGCGTAGAGTATCGCGTTCTCAAAAATACACTAACGCGTCGTGCTGCAGCATCGGTTCAATTAGAAGGATTAGAGCCTTACTTGACTGGCCCGTCAGCTATAGCGTTTAGTTTCGAAGATCCTATTAGCCCTGCAAAGATATTAAACGACTTTGCAAAAGCGCATAAAGCACTTGAGCTTAAAGGCGGCGTAGTTGAAGGTCGAGTTGTTAATGCTGATGAAGTAAGCGAGATTGCAAGCTTGCCATCACGCGAAGGTCTTCTGTCTATGTTGCTTAGCGTATTGCAAGCTCCTATTCGGAATATGGCTTACGCTGTTAAACAAATCGCGGATACACGCGATGGAGAAGCTGCTGCTGAGTAATTAAGTATCTGATAACCGTTATTGGTAAATTATAAGGAGGCGTTTTGAGTTGACGAAAGAAAATATTATCGAAGCCATCAAAGGCATGACTGTACTCGAGCTTAATGAGCTCGTTAAAGCAATTGAAGAAGAATTTGGCGTAACCGCTGCTGCACCTGTTGCAGTTGTTGGCGGTGGTGCTGGCGCTGGTGAAGCAGCTGCAGAACAGACCGAATTCGATGTAATCCTTACTGCTGCTGGTTCTTCCAAGATTGGTGTTATTAAAGTTGTACGTGAGATTACAGGCCTTGGCTTGAAAGAAGCTAAGGAATTGGTTGACAGCGCTCCGAAAGCAGTTAAAGAGAAAGTTTCCAAAGAAGACGCTGAAGCTGTCAAAGCTAAACTCGAGGGTGCTGGCGCATCTGTTGAAGTTAAGTAATTTGACTGTTTCCGAATGGGCACCCGGCCTGGGTGCCCGTTTGTATTTACGATTGTCGTCCTGTGGGGGATGAAAGTGACTGAGCATTATTTTTCGCGAACACCAAGTGTATCAAGTAATCCGAGAAAAATTGAGGTTCAAGCACGCGGCGTTGCAGTTTGGATGAAAACGGACGCTGGAGTATTTTCGAAGGATGAATTGGACAAGGGTACACAGATTTTAATAGAACACGTGGATCTCTCGCGTGGTGCTTTTGTTGCCGACCTTGGATGCGGGTACGGCGTTGTAACGGCCATTTTAGGAGTGGTTTATACGGACTCGTCGTGGATTATGATGGACGTGAATGAACGGGCCGTTAGCTTGGCGATTGAAAATACAAAGCGATTAGAACCTCGCGTACGCGCTGCGGTGAGTGACGGATTTTCTTCATTTCCGGAAGCTGTTTGTACCGATGTCATATTAAACCCTCCGATTCGTGCAGGGAAAGAGACTGTGCATAGGTTGTATAAAGAAGCAAAAGAGCATTTACAACCGGGCGGTTCGCTTTGGATAGTAATTCAGAAAAAGCATGGAGCTCCAAGTACGGAGATGTTTCTTCAGAACTTATTTGATCAGGTAGAAGTACGCTACAAAAAGAGCGGGTATTATGTTTTCCGTTGCTTTTAAAAACTATTTGACTTATCATGCTTAATGTGATACCATTTCAAAATGCGATTATTCTAGTATGAGGCGGTTGCCTAATTGTACATGAATAAAATTAAGATTATTTGGCAATAGGTGAATAATGTTGTAAAGTACCAAAATGTGGTTCCATGCAGCCTCATTTTCTTTTTTGTTTCCACATTTAAATATCTATGATGCATATTCAACTGAGTTCGCCATGAGGGGTGACGGATTTGCACGGACACATGGTCAAGTACGGATGGCGGGAGCGTAGAAGCTATTCTCGTATCCGCGAAGTGCTAGACTTACCGAATCTCATCGAAATCCAGCAAAAATCGTATGAGTGGTTTTTGCAGGAAGGACTTCGAGAAATGTTCGCTGACATTTCTCCGATTCAAGACTTCACGGGGAACCTTGTCCTCGAGTTCATTGATTACAGCTTAGGTGAAGCAAAATACGATGTGGAGGAGTCAAAGGAACGTGATGTCACCTATGCCGCGCCTCTT